>NZ_JAENDM010000032.1:0-50060 GCF_019375075.1 Escherichia sp. XD33 | reverse complement strand
CGTACGGCCCACAGAATGATGTCACGCTGAAAATGCCGGCCTTTGAATGGGTTCATGTGCAGCTCCATCAGCAAAAGGGGATGATAAGTTTATCACCACCGACTATTTGCAACAGTGCCGATAGAAGTGGCACGTATGTAAGCACGCTGTGACGCCAAATCACCAACAGCTGAACCCAGAAGGTTACAGTCACGCAAATCCATGGTGAAATTATTGGGCATGATGACATCTTTTTTAATACGCATTGTTACTGGCATTGGTTCTGATTTGGAAGAAAGGCTTGTAGGCGCTTCAAGCCCGGTAATCAGAACACCAGTGATAATAGATGTTGCCGGAAGAAACATTTCATCTTTTCGGGCAGCATGCCGCGCTTTGCTATCAACTGGCGCAGTACCATCACCTCGTACAGTCCGAGTAGGCGCTTTATCTCCTGCAATGACCTCTCTGCCTTCCTTGATTCTGTTTTCAGACACGGGCATAACCTGAATGACACCATCGGTACCATTAGTCTTAATGGAACTTTGTGTGATTGTTCTCATCGGGCTATTACGCGTAGGTGTGATAGACGCGTAATTAGGGTTTACGCCATTAATCGGCGCATTAGCATTAAGCTGATAAGGAGCTGCCGGTGCCTGCTCATTAATCGTTTTACGCGAACTACCAGCATCCAAGTTACGATTGCCGTTTCGATTAGTCTGCATATCATTAATTTGCTGAGACAGTTGCTGAAGTTGAGAAGTTAAACTTGCAACTTGGGCTTTAGTTTCCTGTTGGGCTTTTTCTGCTTTTTCGCGGTCCTCTTTCGCCGCATTTTGATCAAGTCGGTTTTGCTTAACCATTTCCTTATATACTTTCTGGCTTTCTTCATTACTCAATTTGTTCATTTGCGAATCATCTAACAACAAATTGGTCTGCATGTCTTTTTTCTGTGTTTTCTTTTCTTTCTTAACTGGTGTGGAAAAAATAGACTGGCTAATAATATAAACAATCACTACCAGCAGAGCGCCAATAACAGAAAGTCTGACGGTCTTATTTTCCCAGGCCTTTTTAATGTCCATGATTAGCTCCACTTGTAGGTTTCTGGAATCGTTTAATTTTTAGATTTCGTTCGCTGTCAGACATCTGAGGAACGATATAGGGATCACCTGCTCTGGCCCAGTTTTCACGAACAGATGGATGATTCATTTCAGCTTTATCTATCTGGCTCGTTCTAGATATTTCATGTTTGTAATTAGGTTCCAAAACGTTACTTTTGTGATAGTCAAAAGCATTCTCCTCATTAATATTGTCCTCTCCTACAAATTTATCAATAAGAGTTGGATCGTTCATTATTACTGTCTGAACGGGAAAAGCGTTACTGCCATCTTCGATACTAATGGGTGCGTCCGGAACGATTAATACACTCCTTTTTGGTATATATTCTGACCTGTAGTAAAAGCTGGTTAAAGCAAATACGACAAAACCAATCACGGTGGCCCCAAGCAGAGCAGGCAAAGTAACTTTTCCCATATTATTTTCTGATTAGACTTGGTCTGGTTGTAACCCGGGCCTCGCGTTCCTTGAACAATTTATCCCGGACTATGTAAAGCTCTGTTTCTTCTCCCGGTTGCAGGTATGCTTTATCAAATAAAGCACTTGCAATAACGCCTTCTGCCATACACTGCTGATCAGCAACGATTTGACCGTATGGTTTATCGTTTTTCACAAGAATTACATCAATAAGTTCACGTGAGCCAACCAGTCTCTGACCGAGCTTTGCATACATATTAAAGTTACATGGGGACTGCTCTGACGCAGGAATACGAGAAAGTCGGTCCTGTTGTAAACTGAATCCTGAAGGGACCTCACCAAGAGCCACAGGAGTCAATAAATCAATGATTCTTTGTTTATGATCGTCTTGTTTTGGATCCGATGGAGCCAGTTCTTCTGACTGGGAGCGGGCCAACATTTCCTCATAGTTTTGCTTATCCAATGAGGTTTCACGTTTGGCTTGCATAGATGGGCTTAAAGATGTAGTAACTGAAATCATCGCACCGGGAACATCAAGCGGTACCAGGGTCAGGTTATAGGTCGATTCAGGTACCTGATCTTCCGACAACATAATCCCGATTGGTTTATCGGTATTAGTTGAAATAAAGACATCGCCACCATTAACAAATATGCTTGCCTCTTCAGCAGGGGTAGAAGTGCTGACAGAAGCATTCTTGAAGCTGGTCGATATTCTGTTTTGAAGTCCTCGTGAAACTGGCAGTACCACATTCCCACCAGGCGGCACATTTACACGCTGAACTTCTTTATATCGGTTACGAGCTTCGACATAAAGTTCATCGGCTTTTGACGTGGCGGTCGCATTGGTTGCATTCTGCTGGGAAGAGGTACCTGTTGGTCTCCCATAGCTATCAATTGCACCAGAGCGGGTCTGTGCGTCAAATCCGGGGAGACTAGGATTATTTGATAATGCTCCAGTAATAGCGCTTACCGCAGGCGAAGCATTGCTGGCTGGGGAAAGTTGCACGGTAGGGAGATCAGTTGTAGGTTTTTGTCCCTGCGCATTACCGGCTTCACTAAGGTTTGTTTGTGCACCTGACTGTTCAGAACCAGCTTGACCCGGAATAATGGCTTTTGCAGCTCCATTCTGAAATCCGTCAGCACCAACTGGCATTACAACCGGGTTATTAATTGTTGCTGGCAATTGGTATTCTTCAGCGATTACGCAGTTCGAAGTCGTGAGCATGATCAATGCGGTAATTGCGTTGAACCCTAAGCCCTTTTTTTTAATCATCACTTGTTACCTGTAGACGGTGGCGGATTATCCAGCGTTGCCAGTTGCTCTTTGCCGTTTATCGTAATTTTTTTAATATTCGGTGTTCCGGAATATTGATTTACATATGCAATTCTTGGGCGACCATTTTTCATCCCGAGAACCCATTCATAAGTCCATTTCGATGATTCAGTTTTGTCCGGAACATTTACAAGTCGAGTCGTTTTGGTACCCCAGACATAGACCATGTCATTTTTTGGATCAAAGTAAATATCATTAGGCTTAAAGGTCTGCTCAACACCACGAGCCTGCATGATATTTATCTGCTCCTGTAAAGACTCACTCGTTTTAGCCTGTAGTTCAGGTGAAAGGGCATCGAGGACATAGGCCGTCACAAAGGAAATATTAGTTGGATTAATATTCCCTAAAAGGGTACTAAAAAAGAGAGCCCATTGTGTTTTATAAGATTCCGATGCTTTGTTACCAACAACCGTGATCTCTTCATTCATGTTTGGAGGGGTAACAATCGTCACTGGGTCAGTGAAAAAAAGAATCTTTGCAACCAATAACCCAATGACGGCTATTGAAACAGTATTAATGCGGATAAGTTTTGTATCACGATTAATCAGGGCGCTGTATGTAATTCCAGCACCTGACGCTTCAGCTTGTGGGCTAAATCGTTTTTTAATGTCCAAAAAACGTCCCTTAGCACTTTCATCTTTCTTTACGTATGACTGTTCAAGATCACCGTTTTCATCCTTTTTAGATTTTTTGAAAAAAGGGATGTTAATGCCACTTAGCATTTTCATTCATAGCTCCATCAAGAATACAAATCTCTGATAAATGGATCGTTGAAATAACGGCTACTAAAAACTGCTTTACCTGGCAAAAAACCGAGCCACCAGAGTCTGTGTTTTAGCAATCCTCTTATTCCTGACTCAGCTGCTTTGTTATACGCAATCCAATATACAACCGCTACTACAACAGAAAACCCGAAGCATTCGAAGATATTCCCAAATGCAACCAGAATGAATGCAAGCCCTATTTTTTTTGCATCCCAAAACAAAATCAGTAGAGGCATGTTGATCCTGAAAGGGAATCTATAGGTATGCTGAGGAACGTCGTTCTGCTTACTCATTAAAAATCCAGAGAGGGGGATGAACCCCCTCATGCATGATTAACAATAAATTACAGCGGTACGCCAGCATCCATAAAGGTGCTGATAATTTTCTCGCCGTTGGCCATTACCAGCATCATGAATAATGAAACCAGTGCCAGGCCCGGGTTAGGCTTAAGGACAGAGAAATATACGCTTGAGATCAACATCGCGGCTGCCAGAATTTTGCCCGGAGCTCCAGTCATACTTTCACTCATGTATGACCAAATATCTCCCAGTGCCCCATCATCTGAACCCGCATATGCCAGACCGCAAAAAAGCACGGTCAGCAGAACAAACAAAATCACTTTTGCGCTTTTTGTTTTAAAAAGTGCAGCCGTGTTAGATTTCTTTTCACTAAGGCCAATATTTAAAGAAAGTTCCATAATTACTCCGTGTAGATTTGAGTTCACGTAAACGCGAATGAATAATACTTTTTTATTCCGATCCTTCCGTTCGCATAAACCCCCTTTTTTTAACGTTTAGCGATTGGTGAATTTTTAAGCAAAGGGGCCTAAAGCATAATCTTTGAAAAGTACCAGTGAACGCTTAGTAAAAGTTTGAAAGAGGGGAGGGGGTAAGATTACGTTAAGCTCAATCCTGAAGCTGATGAGACTCCTCAAGCATAAAAGTCACTTTTGATGGTTTGAAAAGCTCTAACTAGATATCGGGCAGGTAACTAAGCTTCATATCTAATCTTTTTTGTTCCCTTAATATCTATCTCTTGATTCTGAGAAGGCCGCATATCACTGTGCTCCCTGGTTCGGCAACTATCAGTTGGAGAAACTACATACAATCCTCGGCCGGTGCGTCATTCATCTAAATGCCTTTTACACCTCTGGGCGTGAGTGGGACTTTGTCTTGTCCATATGAACATCATTCATTCGAATGCTTTTGGCCAATGCTATTTAAGCAAATGCTTTCTGGCTGAGTCCTTTTGCGAATGAGTCTTTGATATAACTGCATGAATTTTGGGTTGTTTGGTGTACTAACAAAACAAAGGCATTTCTTTGAATGCCATTGGAGTTGTGATGCTTCTGATATTTTTTTGATCTCATATCAAACACATAGTCCTTCTGATGCCCAATGTCATAGATGTCTTGGACCATTCTCGCTCTTAACAAAGCTGTACTGTGTGTCATTCGACCTAATGCCATTCACCAAAATGCCTTTTTATACCACTGCATAGCTATGCTCGGGATACAGTGGCAAACAAAAGCATTTCAATGAATGATTTTTTGGGATACCGACATCAAAAGCATTTGTATGAATGTAAGAGGCGTAATCCACAAAAGGCATTCACGTGAATAGAGTGCGCACGAAACCATCTTGCTCCACGGCATTTAATGAATGGGCTAGCATGTACGCTTGAGCCAGAAAGGCATACAGATGAATAGTCAGGAGTTCGTTTGAAAAGTTACTTTTTTGCACATTAAGCCGAGATGTAAGACCAGTAGTAAAAGAAGCACTAAGCATAGCACTGATAAATAACTTATTTTTCAGCATGTTATAACCAGTGCATACCTGGTAGCTTTCAACCTTGTTTGGCGAGGGCCAGCTTAGGGCTTCTTTTGAAGATCTGAAATTGTATGTCGCGACCTTTCTTAACTTCTTGATAATCGAGATATCCGATAGATTCAAGTTCCCGCATTGCTTTACGAATTATCTGGTTTTGCGTACGAATAGGGGTTGTAAGAAGCAACCTTTCCCTCAACCGTTTCATATTAACGAACAACGTACCAGCTGGCATTGCTTCAAAATAAATATAGAGAGATTGCGCAGCTTCTTTTTTAGCCAAAATGTATAGAACCTGAAGGCTTAACAATGTCTTATGGTCGTAACGATACAGTTCCCACATAGAAGGATCCCCAACCAACTCAACAGTATCGCTTTTTGGATCAATCATAGCCTTCTGCACCAGATGCGTTACTGTGAACCGACCACTCCGAGAGTCTGAGAAGGCAAGCACTACCGATGCAAGGTTCATTAATGACTCTTTAAAGCGCGCACGAGTTCGTTTGTTGATGTTTGTTGAACTGATACCACACATCTTCGCAAACTCGTTAAAAGTCAGGGTAATCTTCTCGGAAGTAAAACCATATTTACTGAAAGCCATGATGATCCCGAGCCAGCACTTAAAGTCGGTAGACATAGATAGTTTGACACCAGTTATCTTGATGTCGTCATAACCCTCCGATCTTGCAATTTCCATACACGAAAGCTCATCAGAGGCATCAACTTCAAAGTTTCGGTCGCGGTTTTCTTTTGTGCCGACAGGGGTAAATACACTCAATCTCAACAGGGCCACGGGCTGAACCGACTTGGACGAGTTAGGCGTCAGTTGATAAGTCTTACCTGATTCATTACTGGTTACGTCAAAAGGATGGATTAACTCGTTGTTTTTAATCATTAACTTAACTCGTCGGTGATAAGATTTTCATTTGGCAAACTGTTTATAACATATTCTTGCAAATGCTTTTTACGCATTAACCTAAATGCCATAAGCATTCCAGTAAATGCCTTCCTTATTCATTCAAATGCTTTTCGCATGCATCCGAATGCCGGATCCTTTCATAAAGTCACTATAATCAATGAGTTAAAGATGCCGTGATCTTTACTTGAACTCTATTGATCTTTAGTGATCTAAAGAATTGATCTATCCTGTTGAAAACAATGATAAGTCCATATAAAACAAGGAATAGCGCTCCTTTAACAATATCTACAGATCGCAAACGGAAATGAACGAGGGTCTACTATCATTGTTTTATTCAAGACAGTTTTTATTTTAATTTTATTAAGCAAATTTTTTGAGTTTACCTTTTAGATGTATCAGCCCTATTTGGCAAATTTGAGGTTCATGTATCATGTAGTAAACAGGAGGAAGATATGAACAACAGCAAACATACAGTCATTGAAGTGGATACTAATCTAGTTGAAATTGAAAAGGGATTTAATCCCCGAGAGGCGGTAATCGGAGATTTGTGTTACGAACAAGAACCTGTCAAGTCGATGATTGTGTCAATCAAACAAGCCTTTAAGGAAGGAAGGCAGGTTGATATGATCAAGGTCGTAAAAAGAAAAGGTAAATATTTAGTTCGTCAAGGTCATACTCGTTTTCATGGCTTAAAATTAGCAATTTCTGAAGGTGCTAATATTCCAAAATTATCTGTTATCCTAATCGATTATAAAAACGAAATTGAAGAATACCTTGAGAACCTCGATGGTAACAGAAGCAATGGGCTAAATCCGGTTGGGCAAGCTCATGCATTAGCTCATGCTGTTAGTCTCGGGTATTCGGTTGAAGAACTAGCAATGCGATATCAACGATCAACTACCGCAATTCGTAATATGCTAAAAATCCTTGATATGCCATTAGAGCTTCAACGTTTGATTAGCCTAAATCTAATCAAAAAAACGCTCGCCATTGAAATAATGTTAAAATATTCCAACGATCACAAAATGGTTTTAAAACATATAGAAGGTTTCTTACCTGGCGTTAAGAATATTGAGACTACAACGAGCAAAATTGTAGGCATACCTGAACACAATGCAGCTGGAGCAGGACCAGACACCTTAAATAAAGGCGGACCAGAAAAGAAAAATTCGGCAGTCACTCGTAAGACTTTGGGTATTAAGCGCCTCTCGCATAAGAAAACAGAACGGCTAAAATCTGAATTTCTTGAGCTTGTGGAAAGTACACATACGGAATCTATAACGAATACTCAAACAGAACTAAAATTTGGTAGAGATAGTGCACACTTGTTCAAAAATGTTAATAGTAATAATGTAATATTTTCCAATGATGGTGTTCAAATAATCTTGAATGATGAAAAGCTAAATATTTTATTGTCTTTACTTAACGACGAAAATACAGCAATCATTGTTTCTAAACCAAAATTAGAAGAGCTTCTGGAAATTCGAGATCTCCTTAAGGAATATTAAAAACGAGGATTAGTTGAGTGATTAAACCTATAAAGCTGACTCTTATCGATAATTATAGTGATTTGCTTCTAACTCATGAAGTCCTTAAACGCAACATGGAAGAGTTAGAACACGGTAAACGTTTTGATCAATTTCCTGAAGGGCATGACCACTATGAAAAAACTGTGAAAGAAGCTGTAGCAATCGTAGAGGCACGTTTGGAGGTGTTTCGAAAATGAAATCTCTTTTCTTTACTCTTGATGGTCATATGGTACCAGCCTCAGTGAATGTATCACTTAACGGAGATGGAAATTATTATGCACCTATCGAAAGAGAATGTAACGAATGTGCGGGCACAGGCCACAAAGGGGCTGATTTATGTGAAAAGTGTCATGGGGTACAAACAGTTGGACCCATTATTGAAAAATTAGTGGCACTAGAGCCAATTACCTTTCTCGATAACATTCCGGAACTGCGTGTTAACCCAACACTCGAAGCATGGAAATCCAGAAACCACGTCCTTATTGAGAAAGCAAAAAAGGCTAACACTAAGTTTTCTAATAGTATATTGGCGCAATTAGACAATAACCGTTTCTTGACAGAACGCCAGCTGGATTGTTTCTTTACAACTTTTGATGTGATGTTGTCTGAAACTCCGGAAAATGAACAAGAAATTTTAAAACATAGCTACAATATCGGCCAGGTCATAAGCATTGAACTAACATTTACTGAAGTCAGGGCCGCGTACGCAAAAAGTAAAGGGAGTTATTTTTTTACATTTACTGGTAAAGTTAGAAATGACGGGATCGCTTTAACGGCCGATAAACAGGATCACATTTTATTGGGTGAACGTTATCATTTGACTGGAAAAGTCAGAAAATTCTATGAATTTGATTCGAAAAATTATGCTGCAATAACAGTTTTTAAGTTAAATAAACTCCAAGACAGTTAAATGTTTTTGCTGCTTAAATATAGAGCCAAGACTTTAACTGTCGTTAGGACTCACTCACGTAATATTGTTGCTTACGCAATGGGTTTTATCCCTCATAAAGATCTGCGAGTATAAATCTTTTACATTTAAATTCCCCTCTATCAGAACCTTTTCTATTGTAAAAAAATGATAATCTTATTAATTATAATTTTAATTTTTTGTATACCAATACCATACAGTTAAGGCTAAAAGGTGATGATGGAGATGGACTTTAAAATGCACAATGATCTGGGTCTCGGTTTCATTTGTAAAAATGCAAGAACATCGTCAAAGCCAACGTTAAGAAAAGTTACTTTTCCGGTAAGCGCATATGAAACGTCTAAGCTTTCTTTAACCGGTTTTCAATGCCCCACAGCCTGCCGTTTTCCTTTTTTTGTGCTATGCATGATAATCCATAACCATCTTTCGTCTGCATGCCCTATCACCCAAAATGAATGTTCAAATCATATCTCGCAATTTTCTATCGACATTAAAGTACAAGATTGGCTTAGCCGTTCAAGAGTAGCGTTTATTGATTTCCATAATCTTAGAAATACAGATAAAACCACTTTAATAACAGTGAACCATCTTGAAGCTTTACTTACTGTTATGTCGACTACTCTTGTCGCTTATGTTCCATATTCAAAAAAGAGACTAAACTTTAGCTTTCTAAACTCATTCACTTTGTCTAAAACTTCTCAAAGTTACACATTAACTTTCCCGGTAGTTCTCAGTCCGCTTTTAGATGCTCTTGGCGACTTCATTCAGGAATGCATAACCGAAAAATTGTTAAAACGACGAAATTCGAATTTCATGGTTTACGAGTATCTTAAACGTTCAGGCCAGAGCTCTCATAAAGTGGAGGACATTAATAACGACTTACAGCTTAAAAGTCTAAATATAAGACTTATGAGCGTCCTTACTGGCCTTTCTCAGCAAGGACTCATTTCATTTATTTGCGAAGGAAAGAGGGGCGACCGGAGAATAGAAGAGCTTCAGTTTATACCTTATGTTCAACGAACTTACCCTGAGGTATTAACTTTTGAGGAATGGATTAGCCTAGTTGATTAGAATTTACTCTATTTCAGCACGGCCAGTATTTCTGTTTCCGTTTTCCGTGTATTCGGCTTACTTCCTACGGATCGGTAAGCGCTGAGTCTGTGTATGACGAATCCACGCTCTTCATAGAGGCCCAAAGTGAATGATGTCAGGCTATTTGATATCGCAACAGCAGCGCCTTTTCTGTGAGCGTCAACGAGCATATTTGCTAACAGCACGTGGTCGCTTTGGCTGAACGGTTTACCATCGTAACTGACAAAACTAGTTTTGCTTGTTTTGTCATATGGCGGATCACAGTAAATCTGATCTCCTTCACCGGTTGCGGCCAGAGTCTCCTCAAAACCAGCGGTGATCAGTTCAATACCTGAAAGACGAAATGAAAGGTAGTCTATTTTATTGAGGTCAAGCTTCAGTTCTGTATGTTTCCCCCACGGCACTGAATAGATTCTTTCTGAGTTATAGCGGCACATACCGTTATAGCCCAGGCGATTCAGGGAGTAAAACAAAGCCGCTCTTTGAAGCGATTGACCAGAAATACAGGTTTTGTTGAAACGGTCCCTCATCTCATAGTAGTCCTTTTCGACAAAGGTTTTATCCGCCAAGTTTTGGACCTGATTTATAAAGTTAGTTTTCTGTCTTTGAATAGTCCTGTATAGGTTGATCAAGTCTGGATTGCTATCTGCAAGCAATGCATTTTGTGCAAACATGTTCAGAAAAACGGCACCACCGCCTATAAAGGGTTCTACCCACCGGCAACTATGATCGTGTGGGTAGTGATGGCTGATGAAAGGCATCAGTTTCGTTTTTCCACCAGCCCATTTGATTATCGGCATGTGTCTGAGATGTCGAGTCAAAGTGTCTATACCTGAGAGAGAAATTTAGGTGCTGGTATCGTACCTAACCACGGGCTTTAACTAATAACTTAGGGAGCAAAAAAAAGTTGTTTAAGACGCACAGTTTTGACTTTCAGCATTTCGGATTTATAAGATTTTTCCTCACTTATACCTGAACTTTATGTTTTGGATTTATGTATTTGTTTATGAAGCGATTTTTATGCCATCACAAGTAATGGGGAGCCACCTTTTTTTGTAAAAAATCAGAATAGGCTCAAAAAGTACCTTTTTTGCGAAAAATTATGAATTTTTTTTTCGGTAGTATCCCCGCTACGCAGAAAGTAAGCAGAAAAATGTAACGGAGCCCCTATGAGTGTTTTACTGACAGAACCTACACAGCAAGCTAATGACAAGGTCTTTAAAACGGCCCATGTTGCCTTTTCAGTAGTTACTGGCACAGGCCGTTACGTCACTGGGCTTAAACAGTTCCGTGATGCAAACCCTGAACTTTGTACTGAAGTAAGTGACCAGAAAGCATGGGCTATCCACCCTTCAGTAATTCAGGTCACGCCAGGCTTCAACTCCCGCGAAATGGGAATGGGTGACGATTACTATAAGCTCCCTGAGGTTGAAGAACACATCTACAACATCAAGAATGCCTACATTCGAGGTGACTATGTAGACCCTATCCGAGTACGTGTCATTGATGGGGTACCTTTTGTTCGCCAGGGGCACTGCCGTTTAAAAGCCGCAATGATGGCATGTGATGAAGATCATGACATCACAATCCTTTGCGTTGAGATTAAAGAAGATGAAATTGGCTGTGAGCTCGCGACCATTGATGGTAACCGTGGTCTTGCGCTTTCTCCTGTTGCGCTTGGCGAGTCCTATCGTCGCCTACATTCTCTTGCTGGCTGGTCACTCGAACGAATTGCTCAACGTGAAAATAAAAGCCCGACGACCATCAGTTCTCTTATCCGCCTGACAACCTGTTCTGTTGTTATCAAGAAATGGATTCATGCTGACGCTATTTCGTATGTTAACGTGCTTTCACTGATCGATGAGCTCGGCGAAACAGAAGCAATTTCACGTATCAAGAAGATGATCGCAGAACTTGAGCAGGCCGATGCGAATGGCATCACGGTGAAAAAAACCCAACATGGTCAGGTACGAGTCAGACCTTCAGACTTCAAGCCAGCACGGATTCCGCCGGTTATTGCCACAAAAGCCGTAGAAGGCGTCAAACTCATCACCACCAGCTTATTACAGAAACTGGGGGATATTGAATTGCCGGAGCTGACAGATTCAAGTGCTGACGAAGAAATCAACATTACGTTGAACCGCAGTACTCTGGAGATGTTGAGAAATCTTTCAAAAGAGATCACAGAATCAGAGAACAAGCAGCTTCGCCGTGCGGAGAATCGTCAGGCAAAACTTAATGGTGAGAAGCCAAAATACCCACGTAAAAAAAATGCTAAGAAGGCAGGGGAAGAGACCGATCAGGATACTGACCCACAGCCGGACGCAGAATAATTTACTTTTGGCAAAGTGCTGGTTTTGTCAGAGTCATTAAGGATTCAGGCTTTTTGCCCGCCTTTTTTAAACCTCCATGTATCGTTCTTGCCCCGTTTATGCGGGGCTTTTTTTTTGCTTCTTTCTATGAGTTGACATCTTTAAGTTTTATTCAGAGACATAAAAAACTTTTTCGTGTCACTGAACCTATTAGGTTACTGAGCGACGTTGCTATCCTGGTAAAAGTTTTTTCTAAAGGACCGGTAAAATGTCATCTCTTGATTCTGAAGCTAAACCCGATAATGCAGGTCACAGCGTACTGGCTTTAACAACCTCTCATAGCCTGGTGGTTAGCTCTCCTGAAACATTTCTTCCAGATATGCGCAAAGAGCTCGGCATTATCGCGGATCTTGTTGAGTCCTATAATGATGAACTCTGCTTGTTGAAACTCATGGCTGTCCAGTTCAAAACCCACAATCACCAGAAACTTTATTCTTATCTCTCAGGCTACAACCACAGCATCTCAGAAGCGGATGCTTTGTTCGCAGAAAACGCTCTGAGATCAGAATACTGGAAATGCGTTATGGCACTCACTGATGTTTTGCCTATCATGTCGGATGCCAAACGTAACGAATGGGATAAGCAGTTTACGGCCGACCGTTATATTATGCCGCCTCAGGTGATCCCTGATTTCACAGCTGACGCTGTAGTGGGCACAGTCGTTGCTTTGCTTAATGACCGCAATCAATTTATTAAAGAAAGGGTTTACGACGTCTTCCAGTCTCTGAGCCGCAGTCACAAGACAAACAAAGCTTTTGGGTTCTCCACCCGCATGATCACTACCGGAGTTTGCGAGCCGTCTAAATACCCCTGGCAGAAATTAAGGGTGGATTTTAAAGAGTCTGGCATTTCACCGCTGAGCGAGCTCCGCGTTATATGCGCATTCTTCCGTGGCGAACAGGTGAAGGCGATCCATAACACCAAATCATTGGTTGAGGCGTTGGTCGAACATGAGGGGTTCAGAAAATGGATCTGCATCGATGGCAACAGTATTCGTTTCAGGGTTTACAAAAATGGATCAATGCATATTGACGTCCACCCTGATATCGCCGAGCGGCTTAACAATATTTTATCAGCTATCGTACCGCTGGCATTACCTGCCGACCGTATGGCTCATAGCAAGAAATCTTTGGAGGCATTCCCTGTACTTAAGCAGTGCATCGACTTTGATACCCGGATGCAGCTTTCTGAACTGATGTTTAAAAATGACGGGGACAATAAATGGAGTTGCTGGACATCTTTAGGGTCTCTCGCCGAACGCAAATCTTCGAGTGTTGCCGCTGACACCCTTCGGTTCTTAGGGGCAACAGTAACAAAATACGATGTGACATTTTCCTATGATCCGTGTGAGGTTATTCGTTACATCGGCCAGATAGGGGAGATGCCTGATATTGTATCGCATCAGTTTTACCCTTCATCTTGCCGAATCAGCGAATATGTATCTTCCCTGCTTGGTGCAGGGGAAGGGGATACCCTCCTGGAGCCTAATATTGGCCATGCGGATTTGCTTAAATCATTCCCTGCCGGTGTGATCGTTACTGGCATCGAGCTTGATACTTTGAATTGCCTTATCTCCCGGGCTAAGGGATACGATACGACAGAAGCTGACTTCCTCACATGGTCTAAGTCTAATCAACAGAAGAAGTTTGATTATGTCGTGATGAACCCACCTTTTGCCGATAACCGGGCCAGGCTGCATCTCCAGGCAGCTGCATCTCATCTCGCAGCCGGGGGATCTCTAGCAGCCGTTCTTCCATTATCTCTTCAGGGGCTCGATAACCTTTTGGGGGAAGAATTCCGGACGGAATGGATGGACGTTTTTGAGAACGAGTTTGAAAACACGACCGTTTCGGTTCGCATCCTGTACGCCGAACGTATTCAACAAGAGGAAGTCCTATGAGCAACCAACCCACCAGCCTGCCAGAAGAAGATATTGAGTTTGTTATGGATACCTTTCAGAGGAGCATGGGTAAATCCAAGCCTGTCAGGGATACTCAACTAGAGGGTGAGAAACCGCAAAGTAAAGAGTCCGCAAACTCAACTGAAAACCCCGGTTATGAAGAATTCTATTAATTACGCTCATGATATCCTGGTGCAGTTATTTAGAATGATATTTGAGGGATGGGGGACATTGTGATTAAAAGGCGTAACATTCGACGATCAGTTTATGGATTGCTTATTGTTCTTATCGCCGGAAATGTGTGGTTAGGCCTTAGAGCTGATAAAATTCATAAAGTGCGTTATCAGGATTTCTGGTCACCGGCAACTGTGATTAAAGTAACTGTAATGCCTTCAACGAATGAAACCCAGCTCAGTGGTAAAATCCCTAAATCGGTAAGAGTTTCAAACAATTATGTTGAGTACTCGTTACCGGGCACACTCTCGGCCAAGACCATTTACCGAAGCGTGTTAGAAGATGAGATGCTCACTTTGCTTAATGCTGGAGGTCAACTTGAAGTTAAATACACTCTGGACAAGCAGACAAATCGAACTAAGGTATGCACTAAGTGCTTACGGGTGATTAAAGATATTAACCATCAATATTCAGCCACTGAGGTAAAGCATGGGCAGTCCAAAATTTGAAATTGCTGAGCAAATTAAAATGTGGATCGTTGTTTATCTAGTTTGCTTTTTAGCACTTTACTGTGTGTTAAGCGCTCTACATGCGCTTTATGATCCGCTAAATTTACCAGCCCTGACGTGGCCTATCAGCTGGTTCCTGGTGCCTGAAATGACAAGTTTTGGCAGTGCATTATTAGCTTTTGTCCTAACGCCAGGCCTTTGCTCTATAATTGCTGTTTTATTCGGTAAGTCTATCTTTAAAAAAGCTAAAACAAAAATATAGAGTTAATTAGATTGGTGGCTCAGGTTTATAAAACCTCTCACTAGTGAGGTTTATTTTTTATTTTTGGCTGAGATTAACAGCGTTTTCCATAAATGTATCAATAACAACCGTAAGAGACTGGCTGGTACCATGGCTATACTCAGGCCAGGGTAAAAAAGGATATGAAGAATACGCCATCAACATGATACTGGTTGGGCAACGCCAGTCCGTTGGAACACCTTTACTGTAATGGACAATCATAGCCGGGCGACTACAATCAATATCTCCAGCGTTTTTATCGAGTACGAAAGTAGCCAGAACGCCGGTGTCCTTCTGGGATACGAAAACAAGGCTGTCAGTAAAAATAAAGGCCATTAAGGAAGAGGCCAGGAAAGCGCCAGTAAATAAGGACTTCTTCTCTTTCCAAACGCGTCGAGCATATAACCCCATTAGCGCTACCGCTGAAACCATTCCGTACCACTGAGCACCCAAAGAAAAATCTGTTACTGTTTTAGATGTCATACTTTCATTAATAGTAATCATTGCGACAATGAATGGTGATGCGATTCCAAGTGTTGCTAGGACTATCAGCGATATTTCAGACCGGTTTTCTTTAGCGGATCCTTTACTTATTGCAGACATTGCTCTGAACATAACGAATGTACTGTTGAGCATCAGAAAACAGCATAAGAGCATGTATAACATTGGGTTTCCTCAACCTAGAAGTGATGGTTTCCCTGTTATTTTACATAAATTTGACTCAACAGATGCTTTTAAAATCTCGCTTCTGAACCGCCCCGGTTTTCCTGGAGAGTGTTTTATCTGTGAACTCAGGCTGCCAGATCATCGTTTCTGATGGAAGCATAATAAGCTTTTTCTGCTTCTGCCGGAGGGATATGACCCAGCCTTCCCAGCAATCGTCGATTGTTATACCAGTCCACCCACGTGAGTGTGGCCAGTTCCACTTCTGCACGGTTTTTCCAGCTCTTACGGTGTATTACCTCCGCTTTGTAAAGACCATTGATGCTCTCCGCCATCGCGTTGTCATACGAGTCGCCAGTACTCCCTGTTGATGCCAGTAATCCGGCTTCCTTAAGCCGCTGCGTGTAGGCCAGCGATACATACTGAGAACCTTTATCACTGTGATGGATTGTGCCGGACGGCCGACGGGCCCACAACGCCTGCTCCAGTGCATCCAGCACGAATGTTGTTTCCATGGATGATGAGACCTGCCATCCCACGATGTATCCGGCGAACACATCAATGATGAACGCCACATAAACGAAGCCCTGCCATGTGCTTACCCAGGTAAAATCAGCCACCCACAACTGGTCTGGACGTTCTGCCACGAACTGACGGTTTACGCGGTCGCCTGCGGAAACGGCTTTCCGGCTGACGGTAGTACGGACCTTTTTACCCCGGAGAACACCGGCAAGTCCCATAACCGCCATGAGGCGCGCCACTGTACATCTGGCCACCCTGATACCTTCGCGTAACAACTGGCGCCAGACTTTACGCACACCGTACACCTGATGATTTTCATCGTATACGCGCTGTATCTCTCTCTTCAGCCAGTCATCGCGCTGAGCACGGGCACTGCGTTTATCAGGATGATGTCGCTGTTGCTGACAGTGGTAATACGTTGACGGGGCAATATGCAGTTCACTGCATACCGGTCCGACCCCGTACTGCTCACGCAGCTTATCCAGCAGCGGCATTATTTTTTCCAGAGGCGGTCGAACTCCGCCTTCGCAAAATAAGCGGAAGCCTGGCGAAGGATATCGTTACTGCGGCGCAGTTCACGATTTTCACGTTCCAGCTCTTTCAGACGCTGACGTTCAGCGGTGGTGAGTCCACCATCACCACTCCCGGTATCCCGCTCATGCTGACGAACCCACACACGCAGAGTCTCTGGTGTACAGCCAATCTTTGGGGCAATGGAACAAATTGCCGCCCATTGTGAGTCATATTCGCCCTGACTTTCCAGAACCATACGAACTGCCCGTTGACGGACTTCGGGGGAAAAACGAGTATTTTTAGTCATCCTGTTTACCTCTTTCTCAGGGAGTTTAGTCTCCAGGATTCCCGGGGCGGTTCACTTCCTTGAATTTACAAACATATCAGCACAATTGGCAAACATAAAGGAGCAGCGTCTATCAAAAGTTACTTTTATGATTGGTTGAATACTCATTTTGAAGGCTAAAATCCAAAAAAGTGGATACAAAAAGTTACTTTTGCGTCATCCAGATGCACTGCCGCCATTTTGCATTCTGTACGTTGGTTGCTTTCTCACTTGATGTCTCTTTTAACAGGCAAATTATCACTTTATCCGACCGGACCTTGTAGGCTGAATCCGTAGAATAAGGCTATAACCTATTCCCGGAGCATCATATGCGTAAAACTCTAATTGGCTGCATGGTTGCAACTGCCCTTGCTACTGTATCTTCGGCACATGCTCAGGTATTTAGCTACTCATTTACAGATACCAATAAGGCTGTTCGGAATATCAAACCTGCAACACAAACATATCTTAATCCCGCTGGTGTTTTGACTCTGAACTTGATATCGGGTCTTGATCGGTACGAGCGAGTGACGGTCACACGAGACAGCGATAAAAAGGTTATGTATTCCTCCGTCTCGACCAAAACGAGCGTTGCAGATCGTATCGTTGCTGCCGATGGAACAGAATACTATGGAAAGGATATGGTTCTACCGGCGCTCGGAGAAGGGACCTTTACTGTAGTCAATGAAACTCTGGATATTCGCCAGACTGTAGTGAGCACATCTACTTATCATTTCATCGTTGATACAACTCCTCCACGCTATAAGAGTATTTATCCGAGTCAAAACGCAGGTTACGACATGGTACTTTCTGGGCCACTTTGGGAGTTGGGCCGAGGCGGTAGTGGCCAGTTTTCTATATTTGCAGACGGTATTGAGGATGCTAGTGGAATTGACAAGATCCGTCTTGTCATTAAACGAAGTAATGGTTCTGTGGTCTCCGACAATAACCTGAGTTATGACACAGCCAATAAACGTGCGTTCTATCCGTGGATTAAAGATATGAACACCCAGGCTGGCATGCCCTCAAGTGATCTTGATGAAGAATTCACCTTCAATTTCATCGTTACGGACCTGGCAGGAAATACGCTTAACATTCCTCCCCAGCGGTTTTTATATGACGATCAAATGGGAGAATTTACGCCATTTGCAGTTCATGACTCACGTGTAAGCACCAGTGTTGTACCCGGCATTTCTTCGGGATACGTCCCGTTTAAACGAGGCCTTACAGTGCTGGAAAACCCCTACAAGTTGGTTATACGTATCCCAAGAACTAACTGGAAGCCATATCGAAATGGTGGCATGAGCATTACCAATAACTATGGCGGAGTACAGGTCCTTTCCGAAGATGCCACCTATGTCTACGTGGAAGTTAAGCTGCCACAGGGTGCCTTAGATGGAAACTACTATAGACCTGTGAATACATATCAATGGTCTGGAGGAGATCTTGGTCAGTATGCCAGCTGGCTCAACTGGGATCCTGCCTCTGTAAAGAGTCCGGCTTGGGGAAGTTCACCCATAGAACGACAAAAGGCTGATGGAACATGGTTCAACAGCGTAAACTGGAACCTGTTCAAGGCATCTGATATGCCTATAAAACTTACTAATATCCGATTCAATGTACAGGCCAGGCCATATGATCAAAAAATCACTGGCGGAGCAACATGCAGTATTCCAGCTGGCTCAACAACCTGTACCGTCTCTTTGCCCCAGGATATTATAAATGGCACTACCGGTTATCTTCATAGTGGCTATGAAGTAAGGTCAACCACCGAAGCAACCTTCTTTGCCCCTATATGGGAGAATATAGCCTGGCATACACTGGGTCCCTCCGTCACTGGATTTGATTACAATGAAACCACCAACATTCTCCAGGTTTACGTGAATCAACCTGGAGATGGTTCATATTTCGACCATGTTTATGTAAATCGAGTTTGGTTGTCAGATAAAAACCGTAACAACGCAGAAATAAGCGTAACCGGCAAACAAACAGGTAGAAATATGGCGTCTGGGAACTACACGTATGAGTTCAACATGAAAGAGGTACCAGAAGGCAGTTATAACGTGGTGATTAATGCCCAAGATACATTCAACAATACCGGTAACCTCCCTTATCAAACAGTTGTCGTTGATAATACAGCACCATCTGTAAGTATTAGCTACGAAGGAAAACCGATCAGCAAAAACGTAACAGTATATGGGCTGGAGAACGTCCGTATACAGCTCACCGATGCTCTAACTAAACCATCCTTAAGCCGTATGACTCTTCGCGGTGGCCCTGTTTCTGATGCGGTGGAATTGTCTTGGGTGAATCTGGGAAACAACCTGTATGCACCTAATTATCCCAAGATCTTTCCGTCTCTTAATGAAGGCGAAACATACACTCTCACAGTTCAGGCCAAAGATGAGATGAACAACGTTAAAGAAAGCTCAGTCGAATTTAACTACCTTCCAAACAATCTCGTCAGGCTAGAGAATCTGAAAACCTTAGCTGTCAATGCTTCTCTCAAAACATCTGACAATACTGCTCTGGCTGTTCTGTATGCCAGCCAGCTGCGTAAAAAGGATGGTTCAATCGCTACAGGGCTTCAGGACGCAGTGCTTACTGTCCGTAAGGACGCTGCATTCGGCGTGACTGTAAATGGCGTTTCTGCGATGCCAGGTGAAAGCAAAGAGCTTCAACTGGATTTGGGGCTCGGGGACAGCCGTAGCTTTCCTATTTTCCCTGCTGTATCCGGCCTTACTGGCAGATCTGAGTTCATGATTAACATTGAAGAATTAAAATAAAGCAGGGCTGTTTTGCTGAAGCACAACGGCCGCCTTCTGATGCGCCGTAGCCCATGTTGTTGCAAATCAGTCCGACGTTCATTGCGTAAGTAACGCTTACTGCGGACCATGGTAGTGATTAGACTCACTACCATGGTCATTTCACCACATATCTTCTCTGCATTGCTCTTGTTGGGCAGACTAGTAACTCGTCACTAAATTGCAGCTTTTGTCTTGCTAAGTCGCTGGTATAACTGCACTACGAAATCGTCAAAAGATTTTATCC
The DNA here is from genome assembly GCF_019375075.1 of Escherichia sp. XD33. Classification (NCBI taxonomy): domain Bacteria; kingdom Pseudomonadati; phylum Pseudomonadota; class Gammaproteobacteria; order Enterobacterales; family Enterobacteriaceae; genus Escherichia; species Escherichia sp. XD33. The sequence goes on along the minus strand of NZ_JAENDM010000032.1, from coordinate 29,851 downwards.
CTCATGTAGATCCAATAAATGATCCCAAAGGTGCCAGAGAGTACAAAGAAGATCCCGGTACGCTGTAGGCCGCATGGTTACTGGGCTGGAGCATTGTCACTGACAACAGTAGCGACATAAGTGACAACGGGAGTGACTTAAAAGACAATGGTAGAGACTATTTCGACGTTGGTAATGATTTTAAGTGACAATGGTAGTGAGGTTAGACTTAAACTTCCACTGTGAGGTAAGGTGACTCGCATTATTTAAATAAATCATTACTTTCAATTACTTGCGACACGAGTCTGCATGTATGCTTCTATTTCTCAAAAATTTATCCACCGAAAATGCCTGTGGCTGTGATTTAGCTTTGACGACAGTTTTTATCAGGGAGGCAAGTTGAGACCTGTATAAGAACTAAGCATTTATTTATCCCCATTTTCCACAAGGTAGTTCCAATAATTAGTACCTTAGTGTTCCTGATAGATCAAAAGAGATCCCCGCTGCCTCCAGGCCAGACGGCACAAGGCCTGAGACGTGATCAGTGACAACAGTAGTGATTATTTTGACATTAGTAGTGATTATTATAACGTTGGTAATGAGTTTTTTGACATCAGTAGTGATCAGAGCGACAATAGTAGTGACTTTTCATTAGATCTTTTTAACTTGATCTGATCCGTTGTTGATAAGAGTTGCAGGTCATTGTATGCAAAGAGTTTTTGCCAAGTTTTAATGAGTGGAGTCGTTTTTTTAGGTAGAACTTATGCACAGATATGGATCATCACAATGATCCATCCAGTGACATAGAGTTCGCTGGGGCTTACTATTCACCAATCTGTTTACACATTCAGTGATAACTTATTATGACTAAAGAGAAAGATACTGAGCAGCAGGACCTGGTCACCAGGGCTTTCTCTGTTAGAGAGAAAGAATCAGGTAAAGACATCATTTTGCGTCCTAACAGCAACCGTACGGTGCAGTCTATTGCTTTGATGCGGCTCGGGCTGTTCGTCCCATCACCAAAGAGTGTGGGGCGTCAAAATCGGGAATATAAAACGGTTGGCTTTGACGCAACGAAAGAGTTACAGACGCTCTCTTTAATGGAGAGCGAGGGGTTCACCAATATTTCAATTGTCGGTGAGCGTCTTAATATGTCAGTAGATTTTAAGACGTGGATGGGCATCATTCGAACCTATGCCAATCATCCGATTAACAATGACACGATAAGCTTAAAATTCACTGAATTCCTCAAGCTATGTACGCCTGAAAATTATCGCTCATCTACAGCGTCCAGAAAACGTATAGACGCCTCCTTACGCAGGTTAGCATCCGTTACCTTGTCGTTCACCAGTAATAACTCGTCCAAAGTCTATACAACGCATCTGGTACAGTCTGCCCTGTTAGACCCGGAATCAGATCAGGTTGTCCTTCAGGTTGATCCTAAGATTTTCGAGCTCTATCAATACGATCATAAGGTTTTGATGCAGCTGAAGGCAATTAAGGAGTTGGCCAAGAAGGAAAGCGCCCAGGCTCTCTATACGTTCATAGAGTCATTACCGCCAAATCCTATACCGATATCCCTTACTCGGCTGAAAAATCGTCTGAACCTCAAAACACGAGCAAATAGTCAGAATGCTACCGTGAGAAAGGCTCTTGAAGAGTTGGCATCGATAGGATACCTCAAGTACACCGAAATTAAGAAAGACGGAAAAGTATACTTCCAGATTCATAAGCGGGATCCCGATCTGAATTTGAACAATACTCAGCCTCCTTTAGAAGTGGTTGAAGATGAAGAAGAGAACTCAGGGTCTTCTGTTTTAGAAGGTGAGTTATGCCCACCAGCTGACCCGATTGACGGCGATGATGTTCTTACCGTCCATGATTTAACCGCTGAAGAACTGCGCTATATTCGTAGTCTTCGAAGCCAGAAAAAGAACAGCAACGCCAGCTAAAGTTAACCCGGCGGTTTAGGCTCCGGGTGCTAAATTACTTCTTCGATTTTCGTTAGTCCCAGCCCGCTCTTTCACGTCAACGGTAATGAGTCAAAAGTCATTACCGTTGTCATTGTTCTCTACCACCCTATGTAGATCGAGATTGCGAAATTCAACGCTTTCTCCTGAGTCACCTGTTAACACCCGGTTTCTACGCTTTACTTCATTGGCCAGTACATCCAACGGAAAATATCGTAACGGGGTGACAATGGCAGTGAGTTGACCCACTCACTACCATCGACATTCAAATCCCGGCTTCTCTGGTAGCTATAGTGACAATGGTAATGATGTGTACCTTACTGGCATTGTCATTGTCCTCCGAGTGTGCGTTCAGCTTTGGGAGGACACCGGAACTTAATGCGGCGAGTCACGGCCATTGTGAATCTCGATTGGATTGGCGAATACGGCTTCCGGTTGGGCCAGATGTCAATGGTTATGCTTCATCCAGCTCATTACTGTAGTCATTGCCGTTCAGTTGAGCTGATGCTCCTCTCATTCTATATGGCGACAACGGTAGTGAGCCCAGAAAGTGACTACCGTTGTCATGGCCGTCCAGTAGAGCGGGTCAACCTCTTAACTCACAGGGTGACAACGGTATTGAGCCCAGAAAGTCACTACCGTTGTCATGGCCGTCTGGTTAAGCAGATCATCCTCTCAATTCACAGGGTGACAATGGTAGTGAGCCTATTAAGTCATTACCGTTGTCATTGCCATCCAGAAGAGCGGATGATCCTCTCAATTCATACGGCGACAATGGCAGTGAGCCCAGCAAGTCACTTCCGTTGTCATAGCCTTCCAGAAGAGCAGATGAGCCTCTTAATTAACAGGGTGACAACGGTAGTGAGCTCATTAAGTCATTACCATTGTCATGGACGTACAGCTGAGCTGCTCATCCTCTCAATTCACACACCGACAATGGTAGTGAGCTATTAAAGTCACTACCATTGTCATATACGTCCAGTTAAGTGGACCATCCTCTCAATACACACGGTGACAACGGTAGTGAGCCATTAGAATCACTACCGTTGTCATTGCTTTTCAGGTGCACTGATAAGGCTCTCAATAGACACGACGACAATGGCAGTGAGCAATTAGAGTCACTACCGTTGTCATTGCTTTCAGCTGAGCTGATAAGGTACGTCATTTACACGATGACAATGGCAGTGAGCCAATCGAGTCACTACCGTTGTTAATGCCGACCAACCGAGGGAAGGGTCCGCTCAAAGAACTGAGTGACAACAGTAGTGAGATCATCCAATCACTACCATTGTCAGCTTAAACCTGTAGGACGAAGAGGCTTGTCCGATAAAATGACGACAATGGAAATGATCCATCACTACCACTGTCATTAAAGTCCAGCGGTTCAACGTTAATCAGTAGCTCCGGATGACAATGGTTGTGAGTCAGGCAATTCCCAAGCATTAGGTGACAGCAGCGTAACACCTCTAAGCTCACTTCTGTTGTCAGGGGTTAGGGTATTGAGTCTCTACCGTCGTCAGTGTTTCTGAGACACCAGTATTGCAGATCACTACAATTGTCACTTAAATATCGACGGGGGAGTAGATGCAAGTGACTGGCTAACCAGTACCAGTTTAGATTCAAAACGATCCCATCTTTGTGGATGCGCTTGAGTAAGCTCGTATGACGATATGTCAGAGAAGTGACAACAGGTGTGAGTTGCCGGACTCACTCCCGTTGTCATCCCCGGTTGAAGGAAGAGAATCCCCGGGGCTGTATATTTACCAGGTATCCTTACTCAAGGGGTTCGACACTCACTCCCATTGTCGTAATCAACGAGTATGCATTGTCTTTTGAAAGCATCGCTGGAAACGTACGATTAAAGTAACTTTTCTTTCGGTTCTTCCTTGCGAATCTCTGAAGACGTACTGGCTGATCGGAGTCGAGGAGGGCAGTAAAATTGAAGCCGTCAGTTTTACTGTCGGCTCCGGGTAGTTACTTCAACTCGTCGATCTGAATCATGAATTCTGAGGTGCCAACTTTCCCATTTTCGGAAGGATAAACGGGTAACAGAAGATTATCCCCCTGGCCCATATCTATTTGCACCTCAACTGACTCGCCTGGAGCCGCCTGTGCCCCATTAAATTTAATACCGAAGGCTGCATCCTTCCGCACAGTCAGCGTTGCGTTCTGGACCCCTTTAGCAATTTCTCCATTTGTCTTACGCAGAACGTTAGTGGACAGGTACGCAAGTGGTACGCCATCTGTCGTTTTGAGAGGTGAACTGACCGACAATGTGCGTAGATTATGTAACTGCACAAGGTTATTCGGTAGATAACTGAACTTCTGAGTATAGGTTTTGGTATTCGACTGACTATCGGCAACTGTTACGCTAATTGAATAATTTTCAGATGGTTCGAAATTTGGGAACAGCCTCGGATACTCAGGCATGTATGTATCTTTGCCTGCCGGTGACCACGTAAGCTCAACGTTATCAGCTGTGGGGCCACCTACGAGCTGAAGACGGGTTATCCTCGGGGTTGTCAGATTATCTGCCAGAGCGATCCTGAGGTTCTCCAGGCCGTACACTACCGTATCGTCTTTTACCGGCTTTCCGTCGAATGTTATGGCCACTGTCGGAGGAGTGTTATCCAGAGCAATTTCTCCGAAAGTTTTATTGGTCTGGTTCTGGAAGAAGTCCCTGATGTTGACCTCAACGTTGTATTTTCCTTCAGACTGACGGGATAAATCATAAGCAATCGTGTAGTTACCTGAGATACGAGATTTGATTACGCCTGTTGGTGACATCCGGGTACCGGTGTTCTTATCGGAAAGATAAAATTCCCTCAATGAGACCGAGTCGAACCAGTTACCATCGCCTTCAAGTGACGCCAGTACATCCAGCTGCTTGTTAGTCTCGTCATATGATATCGAGTTTATTACCGGCAGTTGTTTATTGTTCCAGCGTGTCATAATCCATTGCTCAGACCGCAAAATGGGATTGCTGATGCTGCGAACGAAGTAAAGGATTCTATTGTAGCCCTGGGTACCCAAGGCCATATCAAACGTCTCAGGCGCTTCACACGAGGTTTTTCCTGCCGGAATGGTGCAGGTCGCCTTACCGCCGATCTCCTGTGCAAAGGGCCGGGCTTCAACGTTAAAACGAAGTCGGGAAATTTTAATTGGCAGTCGTGATGAAGCCACACTCTCAAAATCCTTCCACTTAACCCAGTTCCCCTTATCATCGAGGAAATCTACCCAGGTACCCGCAAATGCAGGCGTTTGGTTTGCAGATGGGTTTAGAACGAGGCTGTATGACGGATAATACCCTCCCCACTGGCCAAAGTTCGCCATACGAGCCATATCCCCATTAATTGAGCCATAGGGAAGAGTCATTTCAACATAAGCATAAGTGCTGTCTACAGCTATCTCTTTGGGGGCGGAATATTGATTGATGAACTGAAGCCCACCTTCTGAATAAGCACGGTAGTTAGATTTTGGGATCCGGTAGACTAATCGAATAGGGTTTTCGTTAACGACCATACCGGCTTTGTAAGCCGGATAATTAGAAACCCCGGGTACGACGCTGGAAGACGTATTTGGATCATGAACGGCCCACAGTGTCATCTCACCCAGCGTGTTGTCGTAGCGAAATTTTTGAGTTGGCAGCGTTCGGCTATTACCTGCGTTATCGAAGATAACAACTTTTGCAGTAAAGTCTTCATCCAGGTTGCTGTCTGGTATTCCGGTTCCCTTAACTGAATTCTTAGAGTAAGTGTGGTACATCTTTTGGCCGGATACGTCATACTGCATCTGTGTAGTGCTGTAGAGGCTACCGTCCTGCCTGTAAATATATATTAGGCCCTTATCAATACCATTTGCATCACTTACGCCCGAAGAGGTGAAGTCATACTGCCCCGTTGCCTCTAATCCAAGCTTCCACACGTCACCAGCGGTAGAGCCAGAACCAGTATTAGCGGTAAGAGCATTTGCCGCTGGAGGGGTGACATCAATTAGCCAGTTATAGTTATAGGTCGCTACAGGCTTCTGATTGAGATCTAACACGTTTATCTGAACGACAAATTTGCCTTCACCCAAAGCAGGCAAAGTTACTTTTTTGCCGTAGAACTCACTACCGTCAGCAGCTGTTAGTCGGTCTGATACACCCGTCCGTGTAGTCGTAGTATTAAGAATGACAGTTCCAGTGTCTTTCGTGACTTTGACATTAACGAAACGATCAAGACCTGAAATAAGTGTCAAAGTTACCGGTGATGCCGGATTAAGCATAAGACGAGAAGACGGGGCGTGGATCTCAATACCGTTCGTGTCCTTAAAGGCCGATTCATATATCTGAGCTGGGGCCTGAACAGACATACCGAGTCCGGCTACAGCAGTAATAAAAGCGAGATGTTTCATTCTTATTCCCCTTTAGGTTTGGTGTTATTTTAAGCTTTTCCTAAAGGTCACTATGTTCGTAAAAGTATAAAAAACTTCTCCATATGGTGCTCGAAATTACAAATCTATAATTTGCCTTTCGACAAACCTTATTGTGCGTTCAGGACGTAAATCTTTCTTTTTGGAATTACATCTGACATTGCTGTGGTATCCAAACTGGCAACGATTGCAAAACTTATAACATTAGCCTGAAACTATCGGCATCCACATATCGCATTAAGTGATGCTTTTACTTTGTGTAAAAAAGAATCAGGATAAATTAGGTATGACAGATATAAATGCGTTAACGGACGGCATATATGAATCAAAACCTGGCGGTATTACGCCACCAGTCGAGAGGGGAGTGAACCTCAGTCAGTACGTCTACCTTCGTTCCGCAAGGCGCTTCTTGTTGTGAATTACAAACTGCCCTGGCGAGAACTGCATCATTTCACCCCCAGCAACACACGTGCCTCTTCAACGGTTTGCCACGAAGGCATTGCTACGCCAGATTGACTGCCGTTGCCTCTGCGCTCACCGGTGTCACATTCTACATAAAGACGCATCAGCATCGCTTCTATTTCAGCGGCCCGGCTATTATCCATTACCAGTTCTGCTGCGCGTCGTAGCTGTTCTGGAATGTCATTCCACATTCCCGCACCACTTCTGTCTTTGTTAGTGAGCAAGTCTTCAATAGCAGATGAAGCCATGTTAAGCAGGTCAGCCGAAACTAAAGGCATCGGCGGGGCGGTATAGAGGATTCGACGTCTTCCGCGTCTGTCTGGATCGTATTTATCATAAAAAGCTTTGTTCACATCTTCCCAGTGCCACTGAAGTTGCCCGGTTGCGTCATGGTGGCAAAACTCGCACTGATAAACAGGCGCAATCGACATAACTGCCTTTCCAATACGTGCCAGTACAGCAACTTCGTCAGCTCTAAGACTCATTGCTTCGCTTGGGTTACTACCCTCGGAAAATTCCAAAATTTGTTCAATACGTTCTGGTGTGAAAGTGGTCATAGGCTTTGAAAACATATTTTTTCCAGTTGTGCTTACCATATCATCAGGCCTTAAGAGCGTTAGCGAATAATTAACAGGTCAGGACCAAAACTAAATCCTTCCCCCATACGGTCTTCATGACGGGAGACATATGCCTTACCGTATTTCTCCAGATCCTGTAAGCGATCTTTTGCCAGATTCCACGAGTATTCCTGGCCCCACACGGGTCCGTCACGCCCGTCAAAGCGGTCAGGTTTACAATTTGCTTTCAGAAGTGCGTAGACATGCTCCAGCGTGGGTAGCTGCAAAGCACTATTAGCCTGAGAAACGGCAGTATGCGTCATTTCTGTTCACTCTTTATTGATTTAGTCAGTTAAGCCGGTCAGGTAACTTTAACCGGCTACTCGTATTAAGATTTCTTTCCGGTTGCTTGTCAGTTAGCGGCGAAGATCAATTTCAAGGCGGGCTGTTTTGACCTTTGTTCCGGACTCCCTAAATGTATCATCCGGAAGAGGCGAAATTTGTCCGCCAAGTTGTTTGACTCGCTCCCTGAGCGCTTTTGTCAGTGTGTCTTCCCGGAACAATACCCCAGCTGACAGAATGGCCTGTAAGCGACCTCGCTTAGCGAGCATTGCGATGGCATGCATGACATGTTTAACGTCAGAGCGTTTAAGGAATGGTGGATTCATAACGATAACATCAAAAGTTTCATCGGGCTGGTACCCAAGAAAGTCGGTATGCACCAGCTCGGCCCCTGTGCTAAGGACACTATCGTTCTTCACTGCAAGGAATCGCTCATCGTTCAATTCGATCCCGGTAATCAATGCATCCGGAGCCGCCAGTTTTAAGGCTTTCAGAATGCGGCCATCACCAAACTCAGGCTCCAGAACACGTTCCCCGGCAGCTGGTTCAGCGCGTAGAACCATATCTGTGACTAAATTCTCAGGGGTAGGGAAGAAATTGAACAAATCACGTGGGATGTCGACCGAACCTGTCAGAATGATTTGCTCGATACGCTCAGCTGCATCCGCCGTAAAAATATGTGCCTGCTCTTTTCGGTTCCATTTGCCACCGGCAGCTTCCAGCACTTTGTTTGTCTTAACATAAATGCTGCGGTCGAGCTGGTCGGCCAGGAAAAGAAAGTTCCCTTCAGCACGGCAGCGAGATAAGACGTTCAGAACTTCAGTTGAGATTTGCATTAAAACTCCATTAAGAGGATTTACCCGCCTGGCGGCAGCGGGTTGGTTACTTAAACAGGACAATTCAGATTTGGCCTTGGTTAGTCGGCAGACAACAGCAGGGATGGGCTGTTATAAGCGAAGCGGTCAACGGGAGCCTTCTCAAATCGCTGACCGCTTGCATCAGGGGTCAGAACGAGTCCGTTATGGGCGCAATGAATGTGGAGCAACATATCCCCGCCGGTGTTGATGTGTAAGGCAGGCACACCCTGATCGATTTCGAACATGACACCAAAACAGGGGTTACCTTCCTTGTTAACAACTTCACAGTGGATGTTATGTTGGCCGGTAACGCTGACCTGATAGGCCTGACTGTCCTCTTCTCTCAGTGTTTCCTCCTCCAGGCGCCAGTCCTGAAGTGTGAGGCTAATTTCAGGGGTATCATGCTCCTTCTGAAGAGCCTGGATACCTTTACGGAACAGCTGCATCATTTCATGAGTAAGGCAGTCTTCCTCAGCTCCAAAATGTTCTTTCCAGCCTTCAGGATCTGCATACATCCAGACGTTTTTAGCGAGCGAAGGTAAGGAAGCATCAGGCTCTACAAGGAGGTGAGGGATGCTCTCTTTGATTCCGAGATAACGTACTGGCTGGCCGTTAAGCGGTAACCCATCCGGCACTGTAACTTCAGCTCCTGGCAAGACGACGCTGTTTACCAGACCTCCACAATGTTCTGCCACCACCCGGCCTAAATCTGCCATAAACATCCGATGCTTTTCTGGTGAGTCCAGCTCACCAAGGAGTTCAGGTTTAAGCAGTAAACCGGTAATAATCTCAGTCAGTTCACGAGGAGATACTAATTTATACATTTTGTTTTCCTTTTCTGTGTTGGCTTTATATTAACAATCCAGATGCACGAGCTAATAACCTCCAGACAACTTTTTCAAAAATTATATACTTAAAGCAGGGGCTAATATGCGCAAGAAATGAATTTAGGAAGGATGGCTTCAAATTTAACTTTTTGGTTTTTTATTTTAGACGGACTTTAAAATAGCATCGCTGGTAAAATAATAAACATGGTTTATTTTTTGTTTGTATTGACAATCAAATGGGTAAAAATTAATTTACTTACATGGCGTATATTTAATGCCACCGTCCCGGCGGCACCGGGCATAAAAGGAAAACCATCTTGAAACCAATGCTCAAAAAAGATTTTTTTTCAGCTATTGAAAACCTTCTCAAAGCTGGCTTTCAACCTCGCTTTTACACTGTTAACAGTGGACGAATCGGTCTCATTACATTCACTGATAAAAATGGAACAAAACAGGTCCCGCCGGGCAGAAAAGAAAAACATTAAAATTAGCTATTTTCCCGAAAAGATCTCGAACACTGAAAAAGTATCATGGGGAACCTGATCAGGAGACAACCCATGAAAATCAAACTAGCCCTGCTTATTGCATTTGCAGGTTTCAGCGCAGGAGCTTCCGCTGAAATCGCAGAATTCAGCTTTAAAGATACCCTGAACGTTAAAAAGACCGTATCGCCTGCATCCGTATGGATTAATCCGGTAACGAGCTTTGACGTTGCCGTTATTTCCGGTCTGGACCGTTATATTACGCTCAGTCTGCTGAAAAGTGACGGGAGCCTCATCTGGAGCACGAAAAGCAGCCTGGTTACCGTAGATGACCGTACCACATCTTCGACAGGCTTTGATTATTACGGCAAGACTCTGACCGTACCAGCGATGGGAGAAGATAGCTTCACCCTCAGAGAGGTGATTACCGACTTGCAAGGGAAGGAGGTCTCCCGGCAGGATTACCCGCTTGCAATTGACCGAACGCCTCCGGCAACGGGTACCATAAGTTATACGAGAAACGGGTGGAACTTTGGCAGCGAAGCGATCTTCACTTCAGTACCAGCCGGTATGCAGTACGCCAGCGTCCAGGCACTGGTCTTTAATGGACTGAGTGATAAAGGTTCCGGGCTTGCTAATGCTGAATATTTCATAACCGATGCCGCTGGAGTGGAGCGTAAAAAGCCAGCGGAAATTAATACAGTGGAAGGTAGCGTAACCGTTCAAGTCGCCGACGCAAGCAGCAATGCCCTGGCACCGGAAAACCGCTCTGAATATAAAGTGGGGATCTACCTTTATGACAAAGCGGGAAACAGGATCGAACTAAGCCGCCGAAGCGTAATTGATCGGGTTAAGCCTGACGATATCATCCAGGTGCAGGACGCCACTACCGGATCATGGGTCACTTATCAGTCTGGCATGACCGTCTTCCAGAACCCTATTTCCGTACGGGTATTAAGGAAAAAAAGTGACTTTACTGCTGTTAACGGTTCCAAATATGGCTGGGCGGACTCGAATTTCCAGACGTCCGATAGCACTTATAATATTTATACTTTCAAATACATATATCCCAATGTGGGGGATACTTATCATGAATTCCAGACTCTGGCAGGAGGAGTAAGACGAATTCATCATAACTCCCTCAACTTCACTCCAGCCCCGGCGATGGAAATAGCCCCGAAGATAGTGGCTAAAGAGATGTACCGGAGTGATACCAGTGAGTGGTTAACTCAGGCCTCAATCAGCGTTAAAACCGCCACCATTAGCCGCATAAAGGTAACCGCTGAACCCCGACCATACGTGCAAAAGTTCAGAACGGTAAAAAATGCAGCCTGGTTCTGCACTATACCTATCGGACAAAGTTCATGCGAGATGACGGTTAACTTCAACTACACCAGTGACAAAGGATTTGAGTATCTGCACCTTTACTCGGGAAAAGATGGTGACAGCATATTCGATGCGCTTGCTGGTAATTTTACGGTTATCTGGGATAACAACCCACCGGTGGTTAATGTCGCTCAGGTAAACAAGGCCTCCAAGACAATCACTATGACGGCCACCGATAATGATCGCGTCAACGCCTGGAACATCAGCTACTGGGATACCAAAGTTTTCGAAGCCACCCTTAAAAATGCCCGGGGGGAACCTTTCACGCTGAAGCCTGTGACCGTCAGTGAAAGCGATTATAAAACCAAAAACGCCACCTTCTCATACGCTGGTCTACCGGACGGGGATTATACGGTGGTTAGCGTCTCTGCCACGGATCTTGTTGGAAACACCGGAACCAAAACGCTTAATGCACCGCTGAAAATTGACTCAACGCTTCCGGTTATCGCGTTCAGTTTTAATGGCGCAGACGCAGAAGGAAAACTGGTTAAAGGGCTTGAGAACCTTCGCATAAGCGTTACTGATGCCTCTGGGGATGCTTCCCTGACATCGCTTCAGCTCGCTGGTGGACCTAACTCTGAAAAGGTCACCCTGGCATTCACGCCGTTATCCAAGGATGTCTTTATTCCGGAATACCCCAGAATCTTCCCCAACACTGACGAATCGGGACAGATGTATCATCTGGAGGCACTGGCTATTGACGAATCAGGTAACCGGACCACTAAAACGCTTAATTTTACCTACCAGCCTGCGAATCTGATTATGCTGGATAATCTCAAGACGCTGGCCACAGCCGTAGCACTGAAAGCAACGGACAACACGCCGCTGGCCATCATCCGAACCAGTGTGTTGCGGCGTCAGGACGGTTCTATCATTACCGGACAGTTAAACGGAACCCTGACTGTTCAGAAAAATGCCCAGTTCGGCGTTACGGTTGCCGGAGTTACGGTCCAGCCTGGTGAAACTAAATCGCTGTCACTGGATCTTGGTAATGGTGAAGAGCGCACGTATCCCGTTACTCCCGCTGTAAGTGGTCAATCTGGCACGGCCACATTTGCTATAGAATTCCCTCAAACATAAGCTCTTCAGAAGGGTGCGGTAGTATGCCGTACCCTGTTACGCCATCCTCAATGTAATATGTAGAGTTGAGCATGACTTAATTATTACTTTCTCATTAAGTGGCTCTTAAATTGCAAACGGGAAAGTAATATTCCCGAGACGGGAAGGACGCCTTCCTTTTGGTTTTAATCTATGATGCTAAACCGTTTAATCACTCCGGAACAATGCCCGCGTTTAAATGGCTGGCACCAGTACATGATTTATCCATGAATGCTTTTTGATGCACTTTTACTTCAGAATGCTCTTAATTTTTTAAACAAAATTATATTTGAATCCTTCGTGTATAAATTTGCAGACCCTCTCTCAATGTTTTTTTAAAATATTTACTCTCAGGTTATTAGCCAGTAGATTCATTCTGTCATGATTACTCCAGAACTAACCGGAGGAATCACATTATGACCAAATATTATGATCGCAGTGGAATTGAAATCTCCAGCGCAAAAATCCGCTGTGTTGATTCTGTAAAAGGTACTGCGGAATATACTTTTCGTATTCTTTGCGATAAATGCAATGGTCGGGGAGAGCGTAAGCATTTTTATAGAAGTCGCTGTATGGCTTGTAAAGCCACGGGTTACAGCCTCGAAACGACCCGCACTGCTTACACGCTGAATGCGCTGTACCGCATTAATGCTCAAGCTGCCCGCAAAGTGTCAGCATCCTTGCAAAACGAGCGTTTGAGGACTGAAAACGCCCACAACTCTGCGTTCAATGCATGGTGCAGATCTCATCAAAAAATGGTTGATGCAATCACCCAGCAATCCAGCAGTAATAATTATCTGGAAAGCCTTAAGTCTTCTTTAACCCACCAGCGTCAGTTAAGTGATAAGCAGCTGGCAGTCGCCGCCCGCATTTTAGGGATTCATTAATTCAAAGCCCTTTTAATTTAATTTTAAGGTCAATTATTACGGAGGAACTATGATCCATTCATTTAAAGACAGACGGCTTGAAAAGTTCTTCCGTAATGGAAAAACAACGGCAGGTATTCCTTCTGAAATTATTAACGCGATTCTGTGTCGACTCGAAACGCTGGATAATGTCCAGAGTGAGCGGGAGTTATTATCCAACAGCTTGCGTTATGAACGCTTAAGAATGACGTCAAACCGTTATTCCTCCATTCGAGTAAACTCTAAGTATCGATTATTCTTTGAATGGAATGATGGCGCACATAATGTCCATTTGTCAGCACATGACTATAAATCGCTCATCCATTAAGGTTAAAAATGAAGCTATTTTCAATTTCATCCCGGGATACAAGCATGGACGCGATGTTTTATATCCAGGCCAGTACTAAACAATAGGCAAGTTACATATTTAGTACCCTTTCCCCGAAGCCTACTGCGAACTGCCAGCTTACAGATTTGCAGAATGAGACGGTCGTCCCTTCCATAAGCCCTATTTCGCTTTCACTTAACCCCTGGTCGATCAATTCCCAGTCCCGAACCCGGGAATTGAGTATGGCCACGCATGGTCTTAACCTGATCTGTGCAGTCACGGATGAGCATACCCGTCAGATAGTAGACTTTTGCGATAACCTTGGACAGCAGCTTAAGGATCCGGACGACAAAAGCGCCTGGGTTAAGCTCATTAATTCTGAATGCGCATTGCTTAATTCTCCGCGTTTATATCCCGTTCTGCTGGAGCCGGAGACACCGGCACAATTTGAAATCTTTGTGCCAGCTCCGGAAGATGGCGATCACGACACGGTTATAGCCAGCGTTGTTGAAGAATGTTTCGGAGATGAATGCCGGTACAGAGCAACGGACAAAGCTTTTGCAATGTCGGAAAAGCCAATCATCAGGCTGGAAGCACATTTCAATGACAAACGGGAAAAGGTTTTAGAACTGACCTTTTCCAGTTTCAACCTTTCACTTTCTGCGTCCGTGTATGAACACCAGCTACGTCAGATTTTATTACTTTGCGAAGATTTTGGCGTAAGGCTTCAGGGTAGAGCCGGGGCATCCTGCCACATCAATATGCGCAGCGCTTACCGTCGTCTTGCACATGTCGGCACCGGCTCTCGCCCAGGTGATGGGAGTGATGTGCGGGGCTATACCTCATCTAAAGAGCAAAAAGATGTTAAGGGGCTGCTCGATAAGTCAACCAGGGGAAGTGAGCTTGTACCGGCGAGGCACGGGCAGCAGTTTAACGGTGTCTTAGTGAATGCCACACCCGCACCGGCCACGACGGGTTTTATATACCTGTCGCATGATTTTCCGGAAGGCCAGTTTATGATGACAGCCGAGGTGTTGCATGTTGGAATAACACCGGGCGGGATCTACTACATTGAAACACTGGACGGATACCGGTTTATCGTTACAGCGTTTGAAAAGGGATTAATGAACGGTTTAAGGGAGTTTTTGGCTGTAAATGAGGACTACTTTAAGTATTACCGCTGGTCTTAGCGTCTGACCTGAAACCGGTAGGCCAGGGAAGGCAACCGGGAAAATGCAATTTAACCTGATCCTCTCCCTACCACTACCTTTACCCACGTATAATAGCCCGACCAAATTATAATGCCCGATCACCGCATTGGCTGAAACCACACATATTCTTCTTAGGCCTCGCCTGATGAACTTCGACCACAAGACAAAGGAACGTAACTAATAAATAAAATTTATGAGCTGCACAAAAGTTACTTTTCCATAATGGCGCTTCACTTACATTGTGGTTTCATAATCATTGTTGGTATTTAAAAAGGATGTGTTCAATCTTAAATAAAAGGCGGTGTTTTTTTTCTGAAAATTTGCTGGGAGGTTATTAGCTGGGGGTTGGGTAACAGTATAATAAGTACAGATGAAAAGGAGGTTTTATGAAAACGTTAGACGTGATTTCAACTCAACTCAACTTTAATAATCTGCTGAATCAGGCAGGATATAATCTTTCAGAAATTGTTGTTAAACGCTACAGCGCTGCACCCGCCTTTAACGAAGGGCACTGGTTGTTCATTGCAGAGCAGGATAATCGCTACATTGAAGTGGTCAGTCTTCTTTCAAAGGCATCAGAAAGCGGAGAGCAGCATGTCGATATCTTTATCAATATGTTCGAAGATCCGATTGATGACATTATCTCCCGAAACATTGAACCCAAAACATTTGCGACACTTTATAAATACATTGAACGTATACCTTTTACACCGGACGTAAAAAAAGAATTCTTGAGCAGTATTGAGACTATTAATTTTAGTTAACTAAAAATTACAGATTTTCTTTCACCAAGTTATTAGGTAATGATATCGACCTGGTATCATTACCGTATCATGAATATGGACGGGGACGGGTAAAATGCCTAATAATACTGAAGTCATTAGCTGCGACTTATTTTCAATTCTTTCCTCACTTAATTTTAGTGTTGAGGATATTACAGGGCTAACTCCGGCCAAATTCAGAAAGGGGGCTTTCTTGCATGCAAAAATATCTGCAAGCCAGGCCACGCGAGCAGCTGATATTTCCCTTCAATTACTCACGGATCGTGTTTCAGGTGAAATGAACTACGTAATAGTAATTGGCAGGCACGAAGGGCTCCTGCAAAGCGAAGCAATTGACCCAAACGCTGATAAGCAGTACCGGGAAAACCGTCATTCTCGCCATTTTATCCCAGTAACCGATGCCAATACCAAAGCCCTGAAAAAAACCTGCAAGGTAATGAAAACATATATCAAAGAGCAGGCATTTAAGCCTAACACCTGGGGGCACAATTTCATTAAGGGTTGATTTATTCTTGCCCCGGTGAACCGGGGCAACGCTAAATTAACCTCAACCTGAGCTGGAGGCACAAATGTCTGAAAAACACTTTATCGTAAAGATCCAGAACCGTAACGGCGACCATGAGAAAAGCTATGTTCGTATACTCGTCAGCGATTGTGAGAAAAATGCTTGCCAGACGGCACTGATTTCCGAGTGTGCTGGCGAGGTTGAACAGCTGAGTTTTGAAGACGGTGGGGTTTATGACTACAACGGCGAAAATCACTACAGTGTCAGGAGCTGCGTGGAGGTTGCCCCTGAAGATGTTGCAACTTTGCAACGCTACCTTTAACACCTGCGGCATTAAAAAAAATATCGGGTGTCTGTTACAGGATGCCGCTGTTTTAAACGATGCCTCAAAGATCGCTATCGCTCCTGATGCCTTCATTAAGAGCGGGTTTGTGGTAGGTTCAGCGTAACAAAACTACTGGAATTTTGGTTGCCTCGATGAAGAGCTGCTTTTCTGATTTACCCGTTAAAGACGGCAAGTCCGGAACTTGGAAACTGGACACTTTCGAAATTACCACAGATAAGGCGCTGACCCTCGCCCTTCGTGCCGAGTGTACTGGTAATACAGATGAGTTTATCCCGCCCGGTAGATATCGCCGCTTGTCCAACGGCTGGGATGTGGTGATGTCCAATACCCCGATGGAGATCCGAACCTGCCAGGATTTTATAGAGCGAGCCACCGGGCGGGTGCTCATTAATGGTCTTGGTCTTGGTATGGTGCTCCACGCCATTCTTCAGAAAGACGATGTAACCCATGTCACGGTAATCGAAAAAGAACAGGATGTTATTAACCTCGTTGCAGCCTCGTTTGCAACCGATCTTCGCGTTGAAATTATTAATGCTGATGCAATGGAGTATTGTCCACCAGCTGGCGTTACGTACAACGCTTGCTGGCATGACATATGGACAGACTTCGCAACAGCTAATCTCGCACAGATGGATAAGCTGGAAAGTAAGTACCGGGACATCTGTGACTGGCAGGGATCGTGGGGCAGGGAGGAGTGTGAGCAAAAGCTCATTGAGTTCCAGAATCTTGAGGCTGATTAATCCAACTTGCGAAGGTGTCTCCGCTAAAGGAGCCCGGCTCGCTCTGTGCAAGCCCAGCTGTGCTGCATGATTTGGCAAAGTCTTCAACAAACCAGATCGGTCTGATTTAGTAATCTCACTTCCAACCATCAGGCCGATATAATAACTGTATCCCCATTAGGATGGCTGATGAGTACGATTAATACGGACTTAATTGCGCATATCTACGCTGCCTCCGAATCGCCGTTGACCAACGACGAGCTTTATCGCGAAGTGCAGCGTAAAACTGGCATGTCGGATGCCGAATTGCACGAACTGAAAGAATTTGGGTCAGATAAAACCAGAACCAGCGGCGTCAAACATAAGGTTCGCTGGTTTCAGCAGACTCTCCGTCAGGCCGGGGTCATCGAACGCGTTCCAGAAAAACGGGGCGTCTGGAGATACGCCTCTAAGACGAAAACAAACCTGCATGAGTCATGGGAAAAGCTCTGTGTTGTCGGTTTCTCAACTTCTCTTGGGGCATCGGTTTTTGGAAACGCCTATGCCTTCTTCAGCAATATCACCGAGCAAATTCATCTTTGCCTGACCTCGCCACCTTACCTCCTTCGAAATTCAAGAGACTACGGGCACGGAGGGGGGCGTGGCGAGCAGGCTTATATTGACTGGCTTCTGCGTATCCTCGAACCGATCGTGAAACAGCTTGTACCGGGCGCAAGTGTGGCATTGAATATCACTCAAGATAGCTTTAATAGGGGTAGGCCTTCACGTTCTCTGTATCTGGAGCGTCTGACACTGGCATTATGTGACAAGCTGGGGCTTGAGCTCATGGACAGGCTTCAGTGGGTGAATCGCAGTAAGCCCCCATCGCCAACGCACTGGGCATGTAAGCAACGGGTGCAGCTCTGCTCATCGTATGAGCCTGTGCTGTGGTTTACCAATGATGCGAGTAAGGTTCGTTCAAACAACTTACGTGTACTACAACCGCATTCAGACCAGCATCTAAAATTGCAGGCAGCAGGCGGTGAAAATCGCACGACCTTTTATGGTGATGGGGCGTACCAGCTTAAAAGCGGTTCCTTTGGAAATAAAACAGAAGGAACGATCCCCAAGAATACTTTGTTTTACGGCAATAGCTGCGCTGATACGAGATTTTGCCATTCCATTGCCCGCGAGCTCGGTTTTCCGCTGCACGGTGCAACGTCTCCTACCAGGCTTGCAGCGTTTCTGATTGAGTTTTTGACAGAGCCGGGAGATCTTGTTGTAGATCCCTTCGCTGGCTTGCATAAAGTCCCCATCGCAGCCGAGCGACTTGGCAGACGTTGGCTGGCGACGGACAAAATCATGGAGTGGCTGGCGATTTCCCGAAACCTTTTTACGGCCGCACCGGGATATAAGAGTAACCCCATGCTGGATGAGCTCGCCGAACTGTATCGGACTTAATGCAAGTTAACGGTTTTGATAAAGTGGTTTGAAGCGACAAACGGTTTATTCATTTAGCAGTGGTTCCACCAGAGAATGGCAATATTAACGGCTTAGCATATACCGCTGAGATAATCAGGTAGTCATTCATTTCCGGTTGTCTGTATTAACGAGTGTATTCATTATTCACTTGTTTCTACGATATAGACCCAACAAAAACAAATTGATGGTTGTGATACAGATGTTGTTGGATTAACTAATTTGGTAATTTAGACGGTTTCTAAATTAAAGGTGGACAGATATGAAGTCAGATTCAGAAATGGCTTCTCCTATCGAGTTGCACATTGGCGATCATGTCCAGCGGCATGGTGCTTTATCTGAGGTCATGCATATTGTTGAATCCAAATGCGATATTCCCGGCGGCATCCGGGTAGCAGCATGCATTTGACGGGTTATCGGTAACGTTCCGGGCAATATTCCTCGTGGTTGGCTGGAAACACCGAAGCGTATGGCTGAGCGAGGCGTTAAGTGGGCGACGAGTCTGCCCGGAGGGCTTTACTTTAACATGCAGGGGAACGCACATGCGAAAGTAAGCCGGGTTATTCGTAATGTGACTAACTGAAACTTTTTTCTGAATTGCGGTGTAAAAGTTACTTTTCACCGCGTCGTTTTCCATCACTACTAATTCAGAGTTTTTCTGAAATAAGCAGAGTTAAAGCTAACGATTTATTCAGGCCATTTTATTCTAATCATTATCCTACACTTCAAAAATATGCAATATTTTTTCTTCTGACCTATTAGCCAGAATTCTCGATTCGGTATCATTTACTTACGGTAATTCTTTTAAAAACGAGGTAAATGGCATGCATTCTCAGGATCCTATCACGAAATTAACCCAGACGTTGCAACGCGACGATGGTTCTCAGGTTCGTATTGTAGCGCAGCGGGGATATGGAAGCGGGCTTACAGCCTCGCTTGATGTGTACGTTCTCCGTCGTGATTCCTCTGAAAGCAACTGGTCACTGTGCGGAAAAGATCCTCACCCCGAGTGGAGAAAGATGTCAGTAGATGAGTATCAGAAATTTGGACGCTCAGAAATGCTGCGCTATGCCACACCAGGTGAAATTCTCAGGGTGGCATCCGCTATTGGCCAGCCAATGAGCTTCCTCGATGGCAACCCTGCGTTTTAGCCTGAACCCTGGCGACGCCTTTTAAACCGGCGTCATTCTTTTTACGAGCAACAGACGGAGAAAAAATGAATCTGAACGAACGAAGCACGAGCGCAGCGACGCCAGATTTGAGCCGACTTTATCTCATTTCCGGGCGCATTATGTTTGATGATGATGATCAGGCCTACCCGGTCGAAGCCGATTCCCCTGGTGATGCAGAGGAGGCTTTTCGGCATCATATTGCCGACAGTGCCGACGACTTAGAAAAGGTGATTATAGTTTCCTCTACAAGTTTCGCTTCAGCTCACAGCAGTCGCGTAATTTGTCGGCCTGCCGTGAAGTAATTTCAGCTTCCAATGATATTTCCCTCTTTATAAAAGCCGCCGTCTGGCGGTTTTTATTTGCAAAAATGAATATTAATCCTGAACAATATTAATTTAAGATGAGGTGGTGTTCATATTCTTCTTAATATTTTTTCTAAAAAAACGACTTCAGGTTATTAGTTGGTAGTAGTGTGTTTGTTATGATCTTCTCATCAAATACATTAATTAAATAATCAAGGAGTCAACTGTGGCAGATAATTATACTCTGGCGTCGTTTATTATTCCCTGCACTCAGGAGCAGGCTAAAATGGCACAAGAAGCAATCACATTCGTTACCGAAGCAGAAATTGCAGAAGGTGAGCGTTTGATTGATAAGCCACTGGCAGATTGTTCTCTGACTGAGAAGCTGATTCTCAGTATTATTGAGAACCACCCTGAGTATGACCCTTCAGAGCCGAGCTTTGGGCAACCATCCTGCCCAGACTGTAATTATGAACTGTCGTTCGCAACAGAAGTTAACAGCAGTGGGCTGTCAGTTTTTCATGGAGAGACTATTGATCTTGACCATGCAATTTGCCTCACAACTGCCGTGCTGTCGGTATTCGACCTCCCGGAAATGGTAACAATTACTGCTGCATTTACATGCAGTAAAAGCCGGACAGATGAATTTGGGGGTATGACTATTCTGGTCACAAAGGATACCCACTATTACCAGGATGGCTGTCAGTTTTCTCGTCTCATGAATGAGGCTCACAAAGCCGGTATCCAGTATGCTCTGTGTAAAGTGACGCATTACCACGGTGAGAGCAGCTATGTGGCAAGCTATGTCCTGAGCTGCGACGTAGCGGATTCAGCCCAGGAGGTCGTTAACAGACGACTGAAGGCATGTGCCGGAAAAGAGCCAGAAGACGGAATCTATATTCTGAGTGAAGAAGACAACACCAGTCTTTCGGTCGAACTCGTTACAGAACTGTCTCCGCTCGATTACGACAAGCTGAGCAAGCTTCTTCCTTCCCTTGACACCCTTTGCGGCGCATAAGCCTGCCTGATAACCGTAGCCACCGGTTCCCCCGGTGGCCTGGAGCCTGCCATGACCAATAAATTCATAGTATCTACCGTTGTTTGCATCAATGACTTTGCAAGTGATGTTCCGCAAAGTGTTTCCTTACGGATAGATACAATGCTTGAACAGCGTATCCGCAAATTGGCGACATACGTGAAAAAAAACGATCTTCAGTTAACTGAGTTTTACTTCTATGACGCTAACTGGTCATTTTGTGGTGAAGATGAAATTCAAGAAATAACAGACCAGGATGAATATAAGCATAGCGATAGCACAAGGCAGGAAGCGATGCTGCGGGAAGTAATGCCATCAGCACGTACGGAATGCCCGGTTATTAGGGTGATGAAAGATTCATTTCAGCTTTCTGCTCTACCACGCCATTGTGGTGATGACATGACTCTTAACACTCCTTCAATTCCGCTGTCTGAGTTGAAAACAAATGTCACGGCTTTTATTACACCACCAACCTATATCTAATAGCTGTGCTGGGAGATTAAATTACAATGGGTTTTTATTTTAAATCTATTTAAGAATTAAATTTGCGTGATTTTGATTTAATATAATTTCGCTAAATGGTTGCGCTGTAGTTATTTTAAAGTTCTAATAAAAATATCAGTGATGCAGCATATGCCGTGGTTCAGGAAAATATATGTTTATTGAAAAAAGTGACTCATTCCTTGAATTACCCTCAGAAGTTATTTTTCCTGAGGCGGCTAATGCTGCCATTTTGAAACATGATAAATGGGCTGATGTTTGGGAGACCCTGACAACCGATGCCGATCTGAACTATACCGATGAAAAGGAGACTGTGAGTCTTTCTTCTCTGGTCACGTCAGCCACATCTGCTATTTATCAGGCTATTACGGACGGATGGACGATGTGCGTGGGATACAGTGGCGGTAAAGACTCCCATTCTCTTCTTCACCTATTTCTGATGGCATTGATCAGGGCAGTACGTAACGGCACAAATATCAGCGAACATCATTTCATTCAGATGTCCGATACGCTGATCGAAAACCCTGAGATGCACTATCAGGCTTCACAGGTTCTCAACCAGCTTAGAATGTTCATTGCTGAACACCAGCTACCGGTCACAGTCCTTGTCGCCCAACCGTCTCTTACGCAGAGCTGGGTAGGCCGCATTCTGACTGGACGTGGACTTCCGACCTGGACTAATTCTTCAACCCGTCAGTGCTCAACCGACTACAAAATCGCCCCCCTGCGCAAGGCCAAAGCTCGTTATCTAAAAAACGCCCCGGCATCCGTACGAAGCAGGGTATGCCTGATGCTGGGCTCCAGGGATGATGAAAGTGCCCGAAGGGCCGGAAATATCCTCAAAATGGGAGGGCAGGCGAGGAAAGTAACCCTGACTGAGCACGGTGGTGAACTCTATCCAGTAAAGGAGTGGCGCACTCAGGACATCTGGTCTTTTCTAATGGCCTGTGGTTCCGAATCCCGCTTCCCTTTACCAAGCTTTATGCCGGATAACTTCAGCCTGGCAACGCTTTATAAAGACGCCACCGGAGAGTGTATCTGGTCGCCGGAGAAACCCACGCGAACCTCAGCTTGTGGGGCTAGATATGGGTGCTCGCTTTGCACAGCCGTAGGGGTTGACCATTCAATGGAAACGCTCCTTCGCACTGACCCTGAGAAATATGGTTATCAGGCAGGCCTAAGTCGTCTTCAGCGATTTCTTTCTAAGATCCAGTACGACTGGAGCCTGCGGGATTATATCGGTCGTAAAGTGTTCGAAGGCGGGTATGTGCGTCTTCAACCCAATATCTTTTCTTCGTCCCTGACTGAACGTCTTTTTCATGTCTGTTGCAGCCTTGATTATGTTGAAGCCAGACGTGCGGCAAAGCATCGCAGAAAGCTACTTTCCGGCGAGGTGGACGATACGGCTTATAACCGTCGTATGGCTGAGCCACAATTTCGGCTTGTACATGAAGCAAACGTGATCCACGTTGATTTCCTCTGGTCGTTGCACTGTTTCAACCCTCGCCCGTTTCGGGCAATTGAGATCTATCGCAGAGTCTGGGAAGAGGCCGATCTGGACCTTCTTGAGGATGAGCCTGACATGCTGCCTGTGGCCCGTACACCAATGCCAGCTCCACTCTGGATGAAACTGCCCGGAGGCCGGTTCGGTACAGCTTATGATGGACTGACTGATACGTTGCCGCTGATGACCTATTTTGACGGGCAGGCTGACCCCAGGGCTTCACGTAGCCTAAAGACCGGAGAGAGCAGTTCTGTCGTCGTGGCATTCGAGGAAGAGGATGAGCTGACTGTTGAAGAAGATACGGCGTCCTGGATTATCTGGCATGAATACGACGGGTTACGCCAGAGCATCGCTGACGGTGAGTTTACTCCAACGACTGCTGCTCAGTATCTTCTTCGTTATGGCGCGGTCCGAATTTCAAAAGGGAAGGGCGCTGTCTATCATCGTCTCGCACAACGGGGACAAACCTTTTCCCGCCTGGGGATAGGCGAAAGAGTGTCGCTTCCAGAGCTGGTTGCCAGTCGGCGTTTTAAAATACTCAGCGATACTGCATACCGTCAGGTTGTAGCCCGGAAATTGCGTGGACAGATAAAAAAGTTCAGATTCTGGGCATGCGTAGCTGCCTGTGTACAGTTGCACGTACACAACAAGACGGCACTCGGAGAAAGAATCTTAACGTTACTCGAAGGTGAGAGGGAACAGCAACAAGGTGCGATCCAGGCGAAGCTGAAGGCGGGAATGATGGATGCAGTTCTAACTCTGTGTAACCAGCGACTCCGGGTGAAAGAAAATACTAACCAGCCAGAGGAGTTCCGCTATTACCGTGCCGTAAGAGCTCGTTTCATGCGCCATTTATCTGAATGCCTTAAGCCAGAAAATGGCGGCGTTATCCGTGACGTTATCTGGGAACTGAGGGTGCTGAGCAGTGCTCACGGTACGACCAAAACAGGTTTTTACTATGTCGATAGCAATCGCCCGACAGCGAAAGGACTGTTAAACCGCCTTCTGATGAGGATGGTCAGGCAGGTCGTATAAGCGTCTGAAACGCGAAACACACGAAAATGAAGGGGTTATACAAAAAAAACTTAGCTTTGATCGTGATGTAATGTGGACATCATGTCCAAGCGTTGCTGCATCCAGAAAAGTAACTTTAATCCTGTTGATACAGCCTTTGCATTACCTGTTTACGCATAGCCTGGAAACGTTCTAATTAAACCAGACAAATATAAATTTAAATTAATTCACTCACCCCCGGAATCGGGGAACTAAACAAAAGGATCATCAATGCAAAATCAAAATACCCCCGCTCAGGAAAAACACACCGTATACCTTTTTAATGCTGAACATGCTGACAAGACAGCCGCCAAGCAAGCCGGGAAACTCTTCACGCTGGACATTGAACACCCAATGACCCTCAACGATCTCTCGCTGCTGTGTGAGTCGGTCGCGGACGCTGTGGGAGCACCTGGCGGTATTAAATATGAAATCACAACAGAGCCTAATGGGGTTCAGGAGGAATACTGAATCAGTGTGGTGTGAGTCCATTTTAATTTGAGGTTTCATGAGTTCTATCGAGAGGCTGAAGTATGACTTTGAAAATGGGAAGTCCCCGGACTTCCAAGCCTGAGGGGCCATTTGTATTAATCACTTTTGAGGGGGACGAATTTCTTTTTGATGACAGACATAATGTCGTCAAGATAAATGGCAGGCCTAAAAAAATGGATGTAAAGCGAAATTATTTTGAGTCCGATCTGGGAGAAGGGAAAGCGAAATACTGGACTTTAAATATCGAAGAGGCTCATCGGTTCAATTCGATTGATGAAGCGACAGAACAACTTTGTAAACTGAATCGCCCTCATCTGATCAAAATTCGCAAAGTTGAGGGGGTATCTGAATGACCAAAGAGATGTTTTTACGCATTTTAAATGAGGCACAGGCTCGTGTGGATAACGATTCGCTTCCGCTTGATGTTCGTATCCGGTCACGCACCACGGTAAATGATTGCGTCATCCGGGCAGATAAAGAGGGGTGGCCTATTGAGTATAAACAGAAGGTCTGGGTAGAGGCAGTCAGTGGCTGTTAACTTCAGCGGTTACTTAAGCCAGCTCCTGTGCCCGTGAGATTAGTAAAGGCGGAAAATGATATGGTCAAGGTGATAAATATCAACGGGAATTTAGTTGAGTTACCTGAGCCCTCAGCAAAGTTATCCAAAGCGGAATCACCTGATGGTAGGTTCTCAAAACCTAAAAATAAGATCTCTAAAATACAGCGAGCTGAGCTGCGAATGAAATTTGGGGGGCGTTGTGCCTATTGTGGTTGCAAGCTTCCTGAAAAAGGGTGGCATGCCGATCATGTTGAGCCTGTTCGACGCGACTTTGAACTGGTGAGAGCCCCGGTCGGCAGCGGCGTAACTCATGTTGCCCGAAGTACGGGTAAGGTTATGCACCCTGAACTGCATGCAATAGAAAACTTATTTCCATCATGCGCTCCCTGCAACCTTTTTAAAGGAGCTTTTAGTGTTGAAGGAATGAGAAATGAAATTACCAAACAGGTTGAACGGGCTCGCGCATATAGCGTGAATTTCCGTACCGCAGAACGTTTTGGTTTGCTTCATATTGTAGTAAAACCGGTCGTCTTCTGGTTTGAGCAGTATAACGAACAGAAACAAAACGAATAATTTCTCAGAGACATAAAACAAGTCAATCAACAGTGGTTAACCAATTAAAAAAGTCTATTAACTATTTTGATGCTGCTGAGGATCTGCCAGTTATATCCATAAAAGGAGAAAATGATGTATCTGCATCTTGTGCCACGTATTCTTCACCATATGAAAAACAAGTGTACTCTCATGTCCGTGTCTGTCCCTGAATTGTCACTTGAGCTTAAAGCTGATTCGCTGGTGGCAATGAAACCCTATCCCAACAAGACCTACCACGTTGGCATGCTGAAGGGGCGACGAGCATTAAATGGCTTTCTGGTAAAGAGCCCACGAACTTTAGCTGAGTTCACAATGATAACGCTCTGGGAAATAGACGGCTTTGGGGAAATTAGTCATACCGTAAAAACGCTCGTTCAGGACAACGACTATGACCTGGTCTCCCACGATGTCCTTTTGGCACATGCATACCATCAGACGGAGGAGGGATTGGGGTACCGTGTTCATCCATCCTATGACAGTTTAGCCCCTGTCGATTTTGAGCCAACAATGCAATCCCGGTACATAAAGGAATCCGACCTTTCTCACGACGTATGGGAAACCTATTCATGGGGGGAATTTCTGCGTTCGCGTGAAGAGACATTTCTGGCGATGACCATTTCTTCTTCTCGTTTAAACCACCCTGCATTTATCAGAGGAAACCGGCTTCCTCAAACTGACCAGGCCATCATTATTAGTTCCTAACTCTGCCTGGAATAAAAGTCAGACGACGGGTCAGATTTCTAGCATCTAATTAAATGAATGCCCGGTAAGCCGGGCTTTGTCTATTCAGCAATCAGCTTCTAAAATATAGTTGCTAACCGAAATTCACTCCTCCAGCTTGTTAGCTAAAGTGCTTACTTATGTATAATAATTTACGTCTGGTTATAAATTTTTTTGAATCATTTAACACAACGTCTTAAGGATACATAATGTATAAGTTCACTCCCGTCCAAATTATTGCTGATTATATACTGAGGTTTCTTAAAAATAATGCGGATGCCAAGCTTTACGAGGCAATGCAGCGGCTTGAAACAAAAATCGGTCAGTTTATCGCTGATGGGGTTGATGAACATCAACTACGCTCTTCATTAAGCAAAGCCAGTCGATCTCGTTCCAGGGCGACTCTTATACAGGAGTGTGAGAAACTTATTTCGTAAAAAGAGCATCATCCGGGAAAGTTACTTTAACGATAAATGGCTCCCTTCTTATCGGTTTAAGTTGACGGCCATCCCTACTAAAGCCATCATAAAGCTTGATTAGCATTCGAGTGTAGCACAACTGATTTTCATAGAGTCTTTATCCATTCTCCAGTTCTCTAACTGTATAGGTTCTATTCATGCCCAATAGCTTCGATAAGCCGCAGACGCGCCCAGCACATAACTCTGATGCCGAACCCTTTTTTCCCAAAAACCTTGGTTCGTTTATAGAGCAGGTGTCCGGAAGAGATCTGGCAATGCTCACAGAATCCGAAAAAGAACAGCTTGCGCACCTAATCAAAATTGGACGGAGATATGGAGTTTCTGTAGCTATCGTTCCCGATACAGACTCTGCTGAGCTTCATGAATTACTGTCTAATGCCGGTTCCATTGAAAGGCAGTTTTCCATCTATGAACGCATCCAGACGAAGATTGCGTTCACACGGTGTCAGGAAGCATAAACAAAGTGAGAAATACAACTACGTGGTATGACGTTGTACATGTTGAAATCATTACAGGCGAGCGAGACGGCAGGATATGGGTGCTGAAGCTCTCCTGTGGCCATACAGTATTTCGTCGAATACCTCCTCTTCGTCTTCATAGCCTCACCGCTTTTTCTCTGCGGGAGCCCCCAGAAAAATGTCGGTGCTCCCTTTGTAATTCGAATCCAAAATAAAACCTTTTTAAGGCCCCAAACTGAATATCACTGGATAAATCAACCTCTACAGCGTTCAATCATAAACGCTAAATTTATATTTCATTCATTCTATTTTAAAAGCGATATAAAAGACGGAATCCGATTTAGTCTGTTTGATGCTTAAATCATCTTTAGTGCCCTTTATCTTTTACACAGCGACTTTAACATTAACCTGAGCAGAAAAGTTGTTTTCAAACAAAGTGCGAAAACTTTCTGCTCAGGTTATTAGCCGGGTAAGCCACTTTGTTATATTTGTTTCACATTAACAGAGGAGGCGATATGCAAATTGAAAAGGTGATGTCATTACTTGAAGTGCTTTCAAGCTGGCTTGAAGATAACATCAATATGGATTCTGAAATTATCTTTGATAATGACGAAGATAATACCAACTCAGAAATTCTGTATCCTGCTGTAGAAAAGGCTAATGCCGTTTTGCGCAAAATGGCATCTTTATCTTCAGATTCTGTTCATGCAATTCGACAGCGCTTGCAGCTTGCCGTAGAAGGCAAAGCTGAATTGTCCCTCAAGGATGTGGGAGAGCTTCTGCTGGCAACAAAGTATCTGATGTTGTCCACTGAAGAGGGAGAGTAAGCCTGTGACCACTCTCGTATTTGAAATGGCGGATATTAATAAACTGATCGAAGAAATTCGCACCGCAAAAACGTTTTCGGTCACCGCAGATCAGATCTATGACCCGGCATGCTATCCGGGGGGAGCCCTCCTTAACGCTGAGGGACAGACTGAAGAAGAGGCGCGTAAAGCTGGTAGGGTTTTCTTTCCCTCATCCTCAAAAATTGCCAGCACACATCTGGTGCCAAAAGTGCTTCTCGCGCACAGTCATGGTGTATACCTGATCACTAATGCTGAGCTTGAGGGCTCTCCCGCATCCCGCGATACTGTGGCTTACGCCCAGGGGATGAATCCAAAACTGGATGAGGACTGGGATTACGCTTGTGATGCCGCTTTGGGTGGGTCTGATTGTAGCTATACCATTCCCGTTGAGTGGCTGGAGTTAGCGGTAGAGCAGGGTTTTCAGGAGTTTCGACTTCGAATGAGTGAAACCAAGATCAAACTTGTCACTAAATAGTATGTCCTTGCTGTTGCCAGTCAAACATTGTCCGCCAGTCGAGCTGCTGGCGGATTGTTTTATATAAGGAGGGGAAGGTATGTCAGGTTTAAGCAGTTCCGCCCAGAAGCTTACAATGGCACAGATTTACGTGTTACGACGGATGGCATCCGGCACGGTCTATGATATCTCTGGCAATTTCAGACGGGCCAGAGAACGGCGTACGTTTATGGGGAATCCTGATGATGTGACGTGCAGGAGCTCTCCGGTCCTGTTCCGGCTCGGCCTCGTGGAGTTATGCCAGCCAGCAAGCCATCTGGAGCCAGGTTTATACTATCGGCTCAAGTTGAGCTCCTCAGGGCATGAGGCTCTCAAGGCGAACGCACACCTCTAACATTTGAGATAGTTCGTTCGCAGCCAGGAAAGTAACTTTCACCTCAAGTGTGACCCTTACTACCTCATTTATGAGTAAACCCCCCCTCTGATATGTCGAAAATGCTCATTTATACGAAAATAGTTTCTCTTCAGGTGTGATGTAATTACTGAGAATTCTCCCTGAATGGAAGGCAACCGATGAAAATGTTTTTTACCCCTTATGTTCGTATCGTTTTCTATTTTTGCGCATTGATTTTTATTGTTTACAGTTTCAGTGATTTTTTCCAGGGCGTCCCTGACAGCACCTTCTTCAGTGCGGTCATCATGCTACTTGTTATCGGAACCATTGTTGCCCGGCATCTGGATCGCAAAAAATCTCTCAAAAATACTTCACAGATTTAAGTTTCAACTCAGGCCACTCTCGGGTGGCTTTTATAATTTAATAAGGACCGGTTCATGCATAACCACGAAATTCAGACCATTGCTATATTTAGTGCCCAGTATAAAAACATCGAAGATGCTGAAAATGCAGGTGCTTTATATTCTGTAGATATTGAAGGTGATGCTGCCAACTTACTGATTTAGTGTATGATGGTGTTTTTGAGGTGCTCCAGTGGCTTCTGTTTCTATCAGCTGTCCCTCCTGTTCAGCTACTGACGGGGTGGTGCGTAACGGCA
>NZ_JAENDM010000031.1:0-51464 GCF_019375075.1 Escherichia sp. XD33 | reverse complement strand
GTTTCTCCGGTCCTAAGACATCAATCATCTGCTCTCCAATGACTAGTCTAAAAACTAGTATTAAGACTATCACTTATTTAAGTGATATTGGTTGTCTGGAGATTCAGGGGGCCAGTCTACCCAGTAAGTATTACGAGCCAAACTTACGTATGTATTTAACCTTAATGATTCAAGATACTGGTTAAACGTGACAATATAACTCTCTTTTTCATTCTGATAATTCGTGTAATGGTTAGTGTCATTGATATATTCATTCATTGTCACAAAGTTTTTATCAGAGAAACGGTAACCAGCGAAAGTGAGCTGGCTACCGGTAGATTCAAAACGTTTTGAATAGTTAGCGCGGTAGCTATAACCCGTTTCTTTATCCTGATTATGCAACTGAGCATCAGATCGTGTGACATCAAAAGATAATGAACCTAATGAGTTAAGGTTAAAACCAACGCCGGCAGCCAGAGATTGATAATCACGGTTTGTTAAAACTGAACCACC
This sequence comes from Escherichia sp. XD33, assembly GCF_019375075.1. Lineage (NCBI taxonomy): Bacteria > Pseudomonadati > Pseudomonadota > Gammaproteobacteria > Enterobacterales > Enterobacteriaceae > Escherichia > Escherichia sp. XD33. The sequence goes on along the minus strand of NZ_JAENDM010000031.1, from coordinate 50,972 downwards.
ATACAGGGATACATTGTTCAGCCAACCCCATGAGAATTCACCAGTCCAGAAGAAGGGTTGTTGTAAGGAATCACCACCAACGCTGGTCGGTTTACCCATAGCAGTGGTGTAGCGAATCTGCCCTTTACGCGTCAGATAAGGAATACTATTAGATGCAACTTGCCATTGCGTAACGCGTCCGTCCTCTTCTTCAACCTTGACGTCAAGTTGCCCCTGTAATGTATTGAATAAATTGGTAATAGCAAATGGGCCTGGAGGAACATTTTCTTGATAAATAATACGGTTGTTCTGTGAGACAGTGACCTTTGCATTCGTTTGTGCGACACCCGTGATTTGCGGTGCGTAACCACGTAGGTCTGGCGGTAACATATTCTCATCGCTTTTCAACGAAATGCCAGAAAAATGGAAAGAGTCGAAAATAGAGGATTCAGTATCGTATTGACCTATAGTTAGTTTTGCATTCATTGCTGGGATTGGGCGAAACAAATAAATACGCGGAAAATCCAGGTTGGTCGCCTGGCTTTTGCCATTGTTAAATGACTGATCGTACTGGTAATCAGTACGCAGGCGCCAGGCCCCAAGATTAACCCCAGCCTGCCCATAGGAACTTATATTTTGCGAATTATCGCCCTGATGTGGTGCATAATGAGAGGCATATAAATTGTAGTCAAGAAATGCCCCAGCAATACCATGATTCCAAAGTTCAGGAGGCGTCCAGTTTGCATCTTTGTATTTTAACCATGCCTGAGGTGCAGATATGGATAATTGCATTTTCCCTTTATCGAGATAAGTTGTAATTTGTTTTTCTTTTTCGATAGGGTAACAACCATCGATCAGGTTTTGCTGAGTTTTTTCAATAAATTCATCAGTAAATCCTAATAATGTTAATTGCTCTGGTGTCACGCAAACTGCAGTTTGGTTATCAATTAATACCCATTGGAGGTCAAGGTGGATTGGCGTCCTCTTATTATTAATCAGAGTGCTTAGTGAATATTTGCCGACGGGTAATTGGCCATCAGTTTCAAATTGGGAAAGGTTAACGTTTTCACGATCTTCGGCTTCGATTAAATCTTTGTTGAATTCAACGGCATAAGCTGACGCACAACCAATGATGATAACGGATAATGAACAATAAATATTTTTAATCAATTCGCTTATTGTGGTTAATTTTAATTTTTTATACATCTGATCCACTTATCATTAATCCGTTAATGATGTGGCCGGGCGAACCCGGCCAAATGCGATTACTCGTAAGCAATCTTGTAGTCAGCCTGAGCGTAAACGTTGCCCGGGGTGGCATCTTTGCTTGGGGATTCCATACGAGCTTTGAAATTCAGTTCCTGATAGCTGTTGGTATTGTTGAACGTAATTACTACCGGAGTACCTAAAGTTACTTCGCCGCTCTGGCTGTCCAGAATACGTACGCCAACGCCAGTGGCGCCGCCGATTTCAGTTTCTTTGGTATTTTTCAGAAGATCAGACTGACCCGTCATGGTATTTGCTGTAGTGAAAGTAACCTTCGCTTTTGAATAAGTAGTTCCACCCTGACTCAGCATGCAGTCCTGCAGGTGAATAGTGAAAGGTTCAGCCAAAGATTTCTGATCGCTTTTCAGTACGGTATCTGCTACTTCACCCAGATTTACAGTTAAATCTTCGTCACCTGGTTTAATAGAACATGGAGCAGAGATAACTTCACCTTTAAATTTAACAATACCGTGACCTTCATCAGCAAACACGTTATTGGAAAGAATCATTGCTACGCCAGCAACAAGAAGTGACTTTTTAAAAGCGGACATAATATTCCTTTATATAAAGATAAGTAGAAAAGAGAATGATTAGTAACTGTTATTTAAGGACTACTAATCATTGAAATATGATATTTTATTTTGTGTTTTTTATAAAATTAGTTTATCTAAATATCGATTAAGTAAAACTTAAAAAATACATTGCAATTATACTTTCAATTGTACTCATTCATTTTTGTGATGGTTTTCTGAATGGGATTACGCGATAAGGTAATAGAAAGCACTATAAATTAGAGGATTAATTCATAATTTACAGTGCATTAAAGACGAATGTTTACAGCGTTGGGGGGAGAGTCTCTGGATCTGGCTGCTTTTTGATCTCAGTACTGCGATTTTCCAGTTCGCTGATTCTTTGTTCAAGCAGCGCCAGTTTTTCACGAGTCCGTAACAGGACTTGCGTTTGGACGTCGAACTCTTCACGGCTTACAAGGTCGAGGCGCGTCAGCTGCGCTTGTAGGGTTTGGCGGATTTTTTTCTCCACATCTTCCCCGAACTCCCTGATTCCTTTAGGCATTGATTCGTGAACCTGGCGAGCGATTTGCTCAATTTTTTTCGGGTCAATCATTGTAGTTTCCCTGTACTGATAGGTGTTGAGTGCCATTGTAGTGCGATAAGGGTAAGTCATAAACCAGAATTATGTGAAGCTATGCGTTGCTGCCGCTAATCATTAGCGTTATAGTGAATCCGCTTATTCTCAGGGCGGGGCGAAATTCCCCACCGGCGGTAAATCAACTCAGTTGAAAGCCCGCGAGCGCTTTGGGTGCGAACTCAAAGGACAGCAGATCCGGTGTAATTCCGGGGCCGACGGTTAGAGTCCGGATGGGAGAGAGTAACGATTCTGTCGGGCATGGACCCGCTCACGTTATTTTGGCTATATGCCGCCACTCCTAAGACTGCCCTGATTCTGGTAACCATAATTTTAGTGAGGTTTTTTTACCATGAATCAGACGCTACTTTCCTCTTTTGGTACGCCTTTCGAACGTGTTGAAAATGCACTGGCTGCGCTGCGTGAAGGACGCGGTGTAATGGTGCTTGATGATGAAGACCGTGAAAACGAAGGTGATATGATCTTCCCGGCAGAAACCATGACTGTTGAGCAGATGGCGCTGACCATTCGCCACGGTAGCGGTATTGTTTGCCTGTGCATTACTGAAGATCGCCGTAAACAACTCGATCTGCCAATGATGGTAGAAAATAACACCAGCGCCTATGGCACCGGTTTTACCGTGACCATTGAAGCAGCTGAAGGTGTGACTACCGGTGTTTCTGCCGCTGACCGTATTACGACCGTTCGCGCAGCGATTGCCGATGGCGCAAAACCGTCAGATCTGAATCGTCCTGGCCACGTTTTCCCACTTCGCGCTCAGGCAGGTGGTGTACTGACGCGTGGCGGTCATACTGAAGCAACTATTGATCTGATGACGCTGGCAGGCTTTAAACCGGCTGGTGTACTGTGTGAGCTGACTAATGACGATGGCACGATGGCGCGTGCACCAGAGTGTATTGAGTTTGCCAATAAACACAATATGGCGCTCGTGACTATTGAAGACCTGGTGGCATACCGTCAGGCACATGAGCGTAAAGCCAGCTGAAAACCGCTGCTTAATTTACTGCCTTAATCAAGAAACCGAAGTTGTAGCAGGCTTCGGTTTTTATTTTTCCCTGCTATGCAAGATGTTAATTCCGCTTCTCTTTCTATGAGAAAATTTCATTAATATCAGGCATTCTTTTTCATTATGATCAAAATCATATAATTGTTCCGTTATTATGCGACCATATGAATATATCCGAAAAAGGATATGTGAAATTTATACGCTAAATGTTTAGTATTGTTAAATATTAAGGGTAAAAGGATGTTTATCGCCTGGTACTGGATTGTATTGATTGCTCTGGTTGTGGTGGGTTATTTCCTGCATTTGAAACGTTATTGTCGGGCGTTTCGCCAGGACAGAGACGCACTGCTTGAAGCGCGGAACAAATACTTAAACAGTACGAGAGAAGAGACAGCCGAAAAGGTAGAATAAGGCTTTCGTGAAGCTGGCAGAAGTTGTCCATGCGCTGGACAACTTCTGATGTTGTTTTTAACCAATTCCCGCCGTTTGTAGCAGCACTAAACTGAATCCCATCACTGACATTCCACATAGTACGCCATAGCTGGGGTTATTATTAGGGTCAATCTCTTTGGCGAGCGGCATTAATTCATCAACCGAGAGCGCCACCATAATTCCTGCAACCGCCGCCATGATTGCCGCCATGACCACCGGGGAAATCATGCTACCGAGGATTAACCACGCCAGCACACCACCAAGAATTTCTGCTAGTCCAGAAATCCCCGCCCACAGAATCGCGGTGCGTTTAGACCCCGTTGCCGCATAAACCGGGCCTGCCACTGCCAGACCTTCAGGGATATTGTGCAACGCGACGGCCAGTGCGATGCCAAATCCCAGCTCCAGGTTGCTGCTCGCCGTGACAAAGGTGGCAATCCCTTCCGGGAAGTTATGCAGACTGATGCCGAGAGTGAGCAGAATGGCTGTGCGCTTGATCGATTTTGGCAACGGCTGCACCGATTTTTGCATTAAATCCTGCGGATGAGCATGTGGCAACATGCGGTCCAGGCCAAAATAGCCAAGCAGACCGAAGATAAACATTCCATAACCCAACACAGGCGACATTCCTTCAGCTGCTAGTGCGGCAGGAAGCATTTCCATTAATGAGATGAGCAACATGATCCCCGCCGCAAAACCTAGCGAAAACGCCAGTAAGCGGTTCGAGGGTTTTTGCCCGAGAACGCCGAGAAACGCGCCAATAAACGTGGCTGCCCCCGCCAGTATGGTCAGAATGAGAGGTACTGACATCGACAACTCCTTATAAATCTTCACCTTCAGGCAGATCGTCAAAATAACTGATGATCATCATCATTGTTATCCGGGTTCTTACTCCGCCGAACAAGCGTATTGTGAGGATATCAAAATGACACCTTTAGTTAAGGATATCATCATGTCTTCAACACGTATGCCAGCATTGTTTTTAGGTCACGGTAGTCCGATGAACGTGCTGGAAGATAATTTGTATACCCGCAGCTGGCAGAAGTTGGGGATGACATTGCCACGCCCGCAAGCGATTGTGGTGGTTTCGGCTCACTGGTTTACCCGTGGAACAGGAGTGACCGCGATGGAGACGCCGCCCACGATTCATGACTTTGGTGGCTTCCCGCAGGCGCTGTACGATACGCATTATCCTGCTCCGGGTTCGCCTGCGCTGGCACAGCGTCTGGTTGAGCTGTTAGCGCCGATCCCGGTGACGCTGGATAAAGAAGCCTGGGGCTTTGACCACGGCTCGTGGGGCGTGCTGATTAAGATGTATCCTGACGCTGATATCCCGATGGTGCAGTTGAGTATCGACAGTAGCAAACCTGCCGCCTGGCATTTCGAAATGGGGCGCAAACTGGCAGCGCTGCGAGATGAAGGAATAATGTTGGTCGCCAGCGGTAACGTGGTGCATAACCTGCGCACAGTGAAGTGGCACGGTGATAGTTCACCGTATCCGTGGGCGACGTCGTTTAATGAGTATGTGAAAGCGAATCTGACGTGGCAAGGGCCAGTGGAACAACATCCTCTGGTGAATTACCTCGACCATGAAGGTGGCACGTTATCGAACCCAACGCCAGAGCATTATTTGCCGTTGTTGTATGTGTTAGGTGCGTGGGATGGGCAGGAGCCAATTACCATTCCGGTTGAGGGTATAGAAATGGGCAGCCTGAGTATGCTGTCGGTGCAGATAGGCTAACAATTACCGGATGGCGAGTGCCATCCGGTATCGTGGCTTATTCAACAAAAATATGTGGATAAAACCGAGACATATCCTGGGTGATCAATGCACGGTCTTCACGAATGCCAATTCCGGCGGGTTGATCGTTCACCAGCCAGCTACCAATCAGCATATAGCTGTCGCCGAATTTCGGTAACGGGTGGAATTGCTGAACAATCATCCCTTCTTCGCCATACGGACCTTCCGCTGCTTCAATGGTTTTGCCGTTCTCAATGATCGACACGTTTGCGCCTTCACGGGAGAAGATCGGTTTAACCACATATTTTTCCATTTGCGGATGATCATCTTCCGCAAAATAAGCGGGCAGCAGGTTCGGGTGATTCGGGAACATCTCCCACAGTAGCGGTAGAAGTGCCTTGTTGGAGATAATGCTCTTCCACGCCGGTTCCAGCCAGCGTACGCCTGCATCCTCCAGCTTGGTTGAGAACATCTCACGCAACATAAATTCCCACGGATACAGTTTGAACAGGTTGGAAATTACCTGATCCTGTAAATCCGTGAACTGACCTTTTTCACCTAACCCGATATCATCGATGTAGAGGAACTCAGTAGCAATTTCAGCTTCCGTTGCGCAGTCCTGCAAATACTGAATGGTTCCGCGATCTTCCACCGTGTCGCGACAGCAGGTGAGATGCAGCAACTGGAAGCCATACTGTTCACGCAGCTCAACGAAGCGATCGATCAGTTTTTCTTGCAGACTGTTAAACTGGTCGCTGCCCTCCGGCAAGTTACCGGCGTTAAGCTGATCTTCCAGCCAGATCCACTGAAAGAACGCCGCCTCGTATAGTGACGTTGGCGTATCGGCGTTATTTTCCAGAAGTTTAGGTTCACCAGTGCCATCCCACGCCAGATCAAGACGCGAATAAAGCGATGGCTGGTGCGTCAGCCATGACTGGCGCACAAAACTCCAGGTGTGTTTTGGAATGCGGAATTTGGTCATCAGCTCATCGCTGGCGATCACTTTTTCCACCACTTTCAGGCACATCTGGTGCAGTTCGGCGGTGACTTCTTCCAGCTTTTCAACCTGGGCGAGGGTCAACTTGTAGTAAGCATCTTCACACCAGTACGGCTCGCCGTACATGGTGTGAAAATTGAAACCGTATTCGTGGGCTTTCTCACGCCAGTCCGGGCGCTCGGTAATACTGACTCTTTCCATCGGTATCAGCCACCCATTGAACGAGAAGAGGTACCGGTTGCACTACGCTGCATAGTGCTTTGTTTGGCAACAGATTCACCAAAACCGCCACGGGTAACGGTAGTGGTGGTCGCCGGTTTTGGTGCCATTGCCGTCTTCGGTACGGTCATGGTGCGGCCTGGCTGGGCTGCGCCATAGTTTTTACCCGTCGCGTCGGTATATTTACCGTAAGCCGGACTGGCTGGGTTTTTCGAGGAGAACAGCGGCTGCTGTGCAAATCCCGCGCCGCCGCCCATCAGACGCCCCATCATGTAACCGGCCATCAGCGGCATCCAGAAACTCCCGCTGGATTGCTGGGCCTGCGCCTGGTTTTCTGGTGCCATGCCAGCCTGGGCTGGTGCCTGCTGGCACTGACCTTCACCAAATTCAGCAACACAGTCTTCACGGGTGGCGTATTTCGGCGCAGTACGTTCGGCTTCTTTCAGCGCATTGTTGTACGCGGTGGTACATTCGGCGCTTTTGCCTGGGTTTGCAGCTGAACAGTCGTCAGCATTTTGATAGAGAGACACTGTTTCATCACTCTTTTCACAGCCAGCCAGCATAAAAACAGTGGCAACCGCGAGAGCGACTGGTGTCAGATGGCGTGCGCTCCAGTTTTTGCGGAACGATGCGTGGCGTATGGATTTTGTCCGTTTCATTTTTGTCTTCCGGGACCAGTGGTAAATACCCATCAGAATAGAGGATGGCTGGTCGAAATTGAAGCGAGAAGGGGGAAGAATGCGGCAGATAACCCGTATCTTTACGTTGCCTTACGTTCAGACGGGGCCGAAGCCCCGTCGTCGTCATCAGTTACGGAAAGGGTTATGACCGTTACTGGTGGTAGTGCGTGCGGATGTTTGCTGAACGACTGGTGCCGGGCTATCAGGCGCATAACCATCAGCAATAGCATTCTGTTCCGGCGTTTGCGGTGCAACGTTTTCCGGATTAGTGGAAACCGGTTTGCTCAGCGCATTGTTCAGTGCCAGCAGATCCTGCTCGTTCAACGTACCCAGAGCTGACTTAATATTCAGCTGATTAATCAGGTAGTTATAACGCGCATTCGCCAGCTCTTGCTTGGCGTTGTACAACGTGGTGGTCGCATCCAACACATCAACAATGGTACGCGTACCGACCGAGTAGCCCGCTTCCATCGCGTCTAATGAGCTTTGAGCGGAAACTACGGCTTGTTTGTAGGCGTTAATGCTACTGATAGATGCATTAATGTTGTTGAAGGAGGAACGCACGGTCTGCACGACGCTACGATGGGCACTTTCCAGTTGCTCGCTGGCACCGACAAAGTTGTACTGTGCCTGTTTCACCTGCGAGTTAACCATTCCGCCCTGATAAATCGGCAGCGAGAAGCTCAGGCCAACTTTGTTCTGGCCCATATTGCTATCGTCATACTGGGTACCAGCGGCACCACGGGTTTTCGAACCGCTATAAGAGGTGTCAGAAATCCCGGTAGAAGCCGTTAAATCCAGAGTCGGTAAGTGACCATCCTGCGCCTGGCGAATTTGCTCGCGCGCCAGGTCCTGGCTCAAGCGTGCCTGTAACAGCGACAGGTTGCGTTTTTCGGCTTCTTTCAGCAGCGCGTTAACCGGCTGTGGTTTGTCGGTTTTAAAGTTTTCGACATTCAGCGCAGCCAGTTCCGGATAGTAGTTACCGGTGATCTGGCGCAGCTGCTCTACCGCGTTATCAAGGTTATTACGTGCGGTCACTTCGTTCGCCAGCACGGTATCGTACTGTGCGCGGGCGTTCTGCACGTCGGTGATCGCTACCAGGCCCACGTTAAAACGTTGGGTGGTTTGATCTAATTGACGGTAGATCGCTTCTTTTTGTGCCTGTGTATAGGAAAGAACGTCAATAGCATTCAACACGTTGAAATAAGCGGTCGCGGTGTTGAGGATCAAGGTTTGCTGATCGGTCTGATACGTGACGTCCTGAATCCCTGCTGCTTTTTCCTGCAGCGTTAACGCACGCCATTTCGACATATCAAAAATGGATTGAGTTAACTGCAAGGACGCACTGGTCGCGTTAGAGTTGATGCCGTTCGCGTCGCGGTAGCCGTTGCTATAGGTGTAATCTGCACCTAAACCTAGCTGTGGCAGTAATGGACTGCGCGCTTCATTAATTTTTTCAAAGGCAGCATCACGATCGGCGGCAGACTTACGCAATTCCGGGTTACTAAGGCGTGCTTGCTGATAAACTTGCATCAGGTTCTCGGCCTGGCTCAACGAACTGAACCCAGAAAGGCTCAGGCCGATAAGAATGGGGAGCAATTTCTTCATTTGCATTCCTTGTGGTGAAGCAGTATTTAGCGCGATCAAACTGTAAAATTATTGCGGATTCTAGCAGAAGCCGCTACCGCAAAAGGTTGGCGTTACGTGCCATAGGGCGTTAATGTGCCTCAATTTAACACATGACTGCTCAAACGGCAGTCAAACGTCGCTGAAATTCACATTTAATTCACTATTAGTGCCAGGACATTAACAATGCTTAAGCCAGACAACCTGCCCGTTACATTTGGCAAAAACGATGTAGAAATTATTGCACGAGAAACACTTTATCGCGGCTTTTTTTCATTAGATCTTTATAGATTTCGTCATCGTCTATTCAACGGGCAAATGAGTCATGAGGTGCGGCGGGAAATTTTTGAGCGCGGTCACGCCGCAGTCTTGCTACCCTTTGACCCAGTGCGTGATGAAGTTGTGCTGATTGAGCAGATTCGGATTGCCGCGTACGACACCAGCGAAACCCCTTGGCTACTGGAGATGGTTGCCGGGATGATTGAAGAGGGTGAAAGTGTGGAAGATGTTGCCCGTCGCGAAGCGATTGAAGAGGCGGGACTGATAGTCAAACGGACCAAACCGGTGTTAAGTTTCCTGGCAAGCCCGGGGGGCACCAGTGAGCGTTCGTCAATTATGGTGGGCGAAGTGGACGCCACGACCGCAAGCGGTATTCACGGTCTGGCTGATGAAAACGAAGATATTCGCGTTCATGTGGTAAGCCGGGAACAGGCATACCAGTGGGTAGAAGAGGGGAAAATCGACAACGCAGCGTCGGTCATCGCTTTGCAATGGCTGCAGCTGCATCATCAAGCGTTAAAAAATGAGTGGGCATAAATGAAGCGTTACACACCTGACTTTCCTGAAATGATGCGCCTGTGCGAGATGAACTTTTCACAATTGCGCCGTTTGTTACCGCGCAATGACGCACCCGGCGAAACTGTAAGCTATCAGGTGGCAAACGCACAATATCGGCTGACGATTGTGGAATCGACCCGATACACTACCCTGGTGACAATAGAACAGACTGCGCCCGCGATCAGTTACTGGAGCCTTCCGTCAATGACGGTGCGTCTGTATCATGACGCGATGGTGGCTGAAGTGTGTTCAAGCCAGCAGATTTTTCGCTTCAAAGCGCGGTATGATTATCCTAATAAAAAGTTGCATCAACGCGACGAAAAGCATCAAATTAATCAGTTTTTAGCGGACTGGTTGCGATACTGTTTAGCACATGGAGCGATGGCGATTCCGGTTTATTAGCGTCGTGAAACCTAAGGACACCATTTGGAAAGCCTGTTAACCCTTCCTCTGGCTGGTGAGGCCAGAGTCAGGATTTTACAAATTACCGACACTCACCTGTTTGCACAAAAGCACGAAGCCCTGTTAGGGGTAAACACCTGGGAGAGTTACCAGGCGGTGCTGGAGGCGATTCGGCCACACCAGCACGAATTCGACCTGATTGTCGCGACAGGTGATTTAGCGCAGGATCAATCCTCTGCGGCCTATCAGCATTTCGCTGAAGGCATCGCAAGTTTTCGTGCGCCCTGCGTCTGGCTGCCGGGCAACCACGATTTCCAGCCCGCGATGTACAGCGCGTTACAGGATGCGGGTATCTCCCCGGCGAAGCGCGTGTTTATTGGTGAGCAATGGCAAATCCTGTTGCTGGATAGCCAGGTGTTTGGCGTGCCGCACGGTGAGCTGAGCGAGTTTCAGCTTGAGTGGCTGGAACGTAAACTGGCCGATGCGCCAGAACGCCATACGTTGCTGCTGCTGCATCATCATCCGCTACCTGCGGGTTGTAGTTGGCTCGATCAACACAGTCTGCGTAACGCGGGCGAACTGGATACCGTGCTGGCGAAGTTTCCGCACGTCAAATACTTGCTGTGCGGTCATATTCATCAGGAGCTGGATCTCGACTGGAACGGTCGCCGCCTGCTGGCAACGCCGTCGACCTGTGTGCAGTTTAAGCCGCACTGTTCCAACTTTACGCTGGACACCATCGCGCCCGGCTGGCGTACTCTCGAGTTACATGCTGATGGCACGCTGACCACCGAGGTGCATCGCCTGGCGGACACACGTTTCCAACCTGATACCGCTTCAGAAGGCTACTGATGTCTACGCTTCTTTATTTACACGGTTTCAACAGCTCGCCGCGCTCTGCAAAAGCGAGCTTGTTAAAAAACTGGCTGGCGGAACATCACCCTGACGTTGAGATGATCATTCCGCAGTTGCCGCCGTATCCTTCCGACGCGGCAGAACTGCTGGAATCCATTGTCCTGGAACATGGCGGCGATTCGCTGGGTATTGTCGGTTCGTCACTGGGGGGATATTACGCCACCTGGTTGTCGCAATGTTTTATGCTGCCCGCAGTGGTGGTAAACCCGGCGGTACGCCCGTTTGAACTGCTGACGGACTATCTCGGTCAGAACGAGAACCCCTACACCGGGCAGCAATATGTGCTAGAGTCACGCCATATTTACGATCTCAAAGTCATGCAGATTGACCCGCTGGAAGCGCCGGATTTGATCTGGCTGCTGCAACAGACGGGAGATGAAGTGCTGGATTACCGCCAGGCGGTGGCGTACTACGCTTCCTGCCGCCAGACTGTCATAGAAGGCGGCAACCACGCATTCACGGGCTTCGAAGATTATTTCAACCCGATCGTCGATTTTCTTGGTCTGCACCATCTCTGACGATCAACTCGAATTGCTAACTTAAACCATGACGCAAACTTATAACGCTGATGCCATTGAGGTACTCACCGGGCTTGAGCCGGTTCGCCGCCGTCCGGGGATGTATACCGATACCACTCGCCCTAACCATTTGGGGCAAGAAGTTATTGATAACAGTGTCGATGAAGCACTGGCGGGTCACGCAAAACGCGTGGACGTAATCTTACATGCTGACCAGTCGTTAGAAGTGATTGACGATGGGCGCGGGATGCCGGTGGATATTCACCCGGAAGAGGGTGTACCGGCGGTTGAACTGATTCTTTGCCGTTTGCACGCGGGCGGTAAATTCTCTAACAAAAATTACCAGTTCTCTGGCGGCCTGCATGGCGTGGGGATTTCGGTGGTTAACGCCCTGTCGAAGCGCGTTGAAGTTAACGTGCGCCGCGATGGTCAGGTTTATAACATCGCCTTTGAAAATGGCGAAAAGGTGCAGGATTTACAGGTTGTCGGCACTTGCGGTAAACGCAATACCGGTACCAGCGTGCACTTCTGGCCGGATGAAACCTTCTTTGACAGCCCGCGATTTTCTGTTTCACGCCTGACGCATGTGCTGAAAGCCAAAGCGGTACTGTGCCCCGGCGTTGAGATTACCTTTAAAGATGAGATCAACAACACCGAACAGCGCTGGTGCTATCAGGACGGTCTGAATGATTACCTGGCGGAAGCGGTAAACGGTTTACCGACGCTGCCAGAAAAACCGTTTATCGGTAATTTCGCTGGTGATACTGAAGCTGTGGACTGGGCGCTACTGTGGCTGCCGGAAGGCGGTGAACTGCTGACCGAAAGCTACGTCAACCTTATCCCAACGATGCAGGGCGGTACGCACGTTAACGGTCTGCGTCAGGGCCTGTTGGACGCGATGCGTGAGTTCTGTGAATACCGCAACATTCTGCCGCGCGGTGTAAAGTTGTCGGCGGAAGATATCTGGGATCGCTGCGCCTATGTGCTGTCAGTAAAAATGCAGGATCCGCAGTTTGCCGGGCAGACCAAAGAGCGTCTCTCTTCGCGTCAGTGCGCGGCATTCGTTTCTGGCGTGGTGAAAGATGCCTTTATCCTGTGGCTGAACCAGAACGTTCAGGCGGCGGAGTTGCTGGCAGAGATGGCGATTTCCAGCGCCCAGCGTCGTATGCGTGCGGCTAAGAAAGTGGTGCGTAAAAAGCTGACCAGCGGCCCGGCGTTGCCTGGCAAACTGGCTGACTGTACCGCGCAGGATCTTAACCGTACCGAACTGTTCTTTGTGGAAGGTGACTCTGCAGGCGGATCTGCCAAGCAGGCGCGCGATCGCGAATATCAGGCGATCATGCCACTGAAAGGTAAGATCCTTAACACCTGGGAAGTTTCTTCCGACGAAGTGCTGGCCTCGCAGGAAGTGCATGATATTTCGGTAGCGATCGGTATCGATCCTGACAGCGACGATCTGAGCCAGCTTCGTTATGGCAAAATCTGTATCCTCGCGGATGCGGACTCTGATGGTCTGCACATTGCCACGCTGCTCTGCGCTTTGTTCGTAAAACATTTCCGCGCGTTGGTGAAACACGGTCACGTTTACGTCGCACTGCCACCGCTCTACCGTATTGATCTCGGGAAAGAGGTTTATTACGCGCTGACGGAAGAAGAGAAAGAGGGCGTACTTGAGCAATTAAAACGCAAGAAAGGCAAGCCGAACGTCCAGCGTTTTAAAGGTCTGGGGGAAATGAACCCGATGCAATTGCGCGAAACCACGCTTGATCCGAACACTCGCCGTCTGGTGCAGTTGACTATCGATGATGAAGACGATCAGCGTACTGACGCGATGATGGATATGCTGCTGGCGAAGAAACGCTCGGAAGATCGCCGCAACTGGTTGCAAGAGAAAGGCGACATGGCGGAGATTGAGGTTTAAAGGAAAGAACATTGCCCGGTCAGGATGGCCGGGCAAACAAGGCAGGATTAAATCCCTGGCTGCAGAATACGGATATTCATCTCCAGCACGTCACCTTTTACGGCTTCGCTATACGCCTTCATGTGCGGGGTTTGCAGATGCGCTTCAAGATGCGCGATGCTTTCCCACTGCTCAATCATCACGATAGAATCCGGTGCCATAGACTGGAAACTCACGCCAGCTGCGCAATCCACCATTGGCGCATAGCCGTGGCAACCTTCTTCTTTCAGTACGGTTGGAACGATTTTAGTAAACTGATCCAATACCGCCTGACGGTGATGTTGACCAGGACGAGTACGGATTTCTGCGATTACGGTAAGCATGGTTAACTCCTTCTAAAGCCTGAGCTCTAGTTAACCAAAAATTTCCACAAGATGCTTGCGATATTCTTCAGTATAGCGGGGAACATCAGGCATTTTTATCACGTCATTAGCGATAAATGTCGGCAGCGGCTCCATACCGAGGAATTGGTTTGCTTTATGGAACGGCAGATACACACCGTCAACGCCAACGCCGTGGAAGAACTGATCTTTTTCGGTGAAGGCTTCCATTGGTGCGTTCCAGGTCAGAGAAAGCATATATTTTTTGCCCTGTACCAGGCCGCCGGAACCGTATTTTTTCGACGGATCTTTGCGGGTACGACCATCGCTGGCATACAGCGTCCCGTGACCTTCGGTGAATACATCATCAATGTATTTTTTCACTGTCCACGGCGCGCCCATCCACCAGCCTGGCATCTGCCAGATCACCACATCAGCCCAGAGAAAGTTTTGTACTTCCGCTTTGACATCGTAGTCGCTGTCGGCGCGAACGATGCGAACATCATGCCCGAGGTCGCGCAGTGTGCCATCCGCGACTTCGGTCAGGGTGTCGTTCAGTTGACCATTGGAGTGGGCGAATTTTTTCGCGCCGTTGATAATCAGGATGTTGCTCATTTTTTAACCTCAAAGTGAGACGTTTGCCGACTATAGTACGTCACAGAGCGGTACGGTGAAATTAGCAAAATGTGCAAAGTCTTTTGCGAATTTAGCAAAAGTCTGATCTAGCTCTGACTCACCGATGCAGGATAAATATTTTCTGAAAATGACAATACTGATAGCCATTCCTCATAATTCTTACTCGCACCGGAATAATTTACACGTTTGGTTCGGTTTTTTTGGGGATTGAAAATATGGCTTTGAATAAGTAAAAGATGAAAGTATCAACGTGTCATGTTGATAATTATAAATGGATTTTTATGAGCGTACTGATATATGTTAAAGCAGAAAATTAAAACAATATTTGAAGCATTGCTATATATAATGCTTACTTATTGGTTAATAGATTCTTTTTTTGCTTTCAATAAGTATGACTGGATGCTTGAGTCGGGAGGAAATATTTGCAGTATACCTTCCGTTTCAGGCGAAGATCGTATATTGCAAGCAATGATTGCAGCATTTTTTCTTCTTACGCCACTTATTATTCTTATCTTAAGAAAACTCTTTATGCGGGAAATGTTCGAGTTTTGGGTATATGTATTCTCGCTCGGTATTTGTCTGGTTTGTGGTTGGTGGCTTTTTTGGGGACGGTTTATATTTTGCTATTAGTAAAATCTATGAGAGTCGTTTTAACGGCTCTCATAGACAGAGAAGTTACCAGCTTACCTTCGCCTCAAATCCACCTTGTTCCGCATTCCCAAATTCAACATTCATGCCATGCAATTTGGCGATTCGCTGGACAATCGATAGCCCAAGCCCGCTGCCGGTAGCGGTTTGTCCGGGTGGGCGATAGAAGCGTTCGCCAATTCGCGCCAGTGCCTCTGGTGTCACACCGGGGCCGTTATCCCTCACGATGAAATTATCAGCATTCAGCGTGACGTCTACCACGCTGCCCTGTGGACTGTAGCGCACGGCGTTATCCAGCAAATTTCGCACCAACAAACTTAGCAATAGCGGTTGCCCGGTGCGTTTGATGCTGTGGGCATTGAGTGTCAGTCGCACGTCAATTTTCGCCTGCTGCGCCGTGTGGTAAATATCCATCACCGACGATTGCAGGAGATCTTCAAGCGGGATCTCCGCGACGTCCTGAAGGTTATCCAGTGAGTCCAGCCGCGATAGCGTGAGCAGTTGATCAACCAGACGAGTAGCGCGATCGATCCCGGAATGTAATTGGAGCAGTGCTTTTTTCCGCGCCTGCGGATCATCGTCAGAGAGCTGCGCAACTTCGGTTTGCACTTTCAGCGCCGTTAACGGGCTACGAAGTTCGTGAGCTGCGTCGGAGGTAAAGCGTCGTTCACGAATCATCATCGCATGTGTGCGGGCGAACAGTTGATTTAGCGACTCAACCAGTGGCCGCACTTCGCTGGGTACGCCAGTCGCGTTTAGTGGTTTTTCCGAGTCAGGGTCACGCATACGTAGTGCCAGCGCCAGTTTGTTCAGCGGCGCGAGTTCACGACCCAGTAGTACCATCATGATGATTAACATAATCGGCAGTGCGACCAGCCACGGGATCAATTGCCCGGCAACAATCGCCAGCGCCATGTCTTCACGGTATTCCCATTCCTGGCCAACAACGATGCGATATTTGCCATCAGGTGAGGTCATCCAGACAAAACGCCAAGGATCGTCTTCACCGACCAGTTGCCCGTCAGCAAAACCTTCCCGTTGATAGCTATAGGGAATATCTTCTCCGTTATCGCCATCATTAAGGACCATTCTGCCGTCGTGGGTAAAGATGGCAAAGGTCAGCGCATCGTCATCAACATGACCGTGTTTTAATCTATTTGGCGTCTGTGCCATGCGATCCGCCGCGTTGATTTCGTTGAGATCGAGCGTACTTAACCGCTTGGCAAACAGCATCAGTTGGGTGTCGAACAATTCATCGACGTTATCCGTTGTTTGTTTCCAGGCGACAAAGCTGGAAAGCAGCCAGGTCACCGAGGCCAGAATTAAAAAGATTAGCGTCAGCCTGACGCGCAGACTAAGACGTTGGGTAAATTTCATTTCTCACCTAATGTGTAGCCAATACCATGCACGGTACGAATAAAATCACTACCGAGTTTGCGTCGCAGATGATGCACATGCACTTCAACGGCATTACTGGTGACCTCTTCGTCCCAGGTATACAGTTTCTCTTCAATCAGTTTGCGCGGCAGTACCCGACCAGCGTTACGCATCAGTAATTCCAGCAGGGCAAATTCTTTTGGTTTCAGTGTTAAGGGTTCGCCAGCCAGCGTGGCGATACGTTTGCCGGGGTCGAGCATGACGTTACCGTGGCGCAGCTCGTTGCTGGCCTGGCCGTTGGTTCGGCGCATCAGAGCTTCCAGCCTGGCGGCGACTTCTATCAACGCAAAAGGTTTACACAGATAATCGTCAGCTCCCAGACGCAGCCCTTCTACACGTTCCGCCAGCGCATCGCGCGCGGTCAGGATCAGTACCGGCTCACGCTGACCTTTTTCTCGCCATTCGCGCAAAATATCGCGACCATCCATGCCTGGTAAGGTTAAATCCAGGATCACCGCATCATAAGGTGCGCTATAAAGCGCCTCTTTTCCCTGACGACCTTGTGTAAACCAGTCGACGCTAAAACCCATTTTACTAAGGCCCGTTTTGATGCCGTCGCCAATCAGCATGTCATCTTCTATCAGTAAAATTCGCATTTTTTCATCCCTGCGATAACCGTATTTGCTGCCAGTAAACCGTGTTGTAACGCGCTCTGTACAGCACTAAATTTTATTTTTTTCCCTTAAGAAGTTGTTAAGGACTATCTTGTTAAATGCTCGGAAACAGACATTAAAGGGAGTAATAAACATGAAAAAATTCGCAGCAGTAATCGCAGTAATGGCCCTGTGCAGCGCACCGGTGATGGCAGCAGAGCAGGGCGGTTTTTCTGGCCCATCGGCAACGCAAAGTCAGGCCGGAGGATTCCAGGGGCCGAACGGCAGCGTAACGACTGTAGAAAGCGCAAAATCCCTGCGTGACGACACCTGGGTAACCCTGCGCGGCAATATCGTTGAACGCATCTCTGACGATCTCTACGTGTTCAAAGATGCCAGCGGTACTATCAATGTTGATATCGACCACAAACGCTGGAACGGCGTGACGGTGACGCCGAAAGATACGGTTGAGATTCAGGGTGAAGTCGATAAAGACTGGAATTCTGTTGAAATTGACGTCAAACAGATCCGCAAAGTAAATCCGTAATTGTTACCGCTCCCGGGACGCGTTCCCGGGAATAATTTCGCAGGGAGGCAAAATGACAAACCTGACACTGGATGTAAACATTATCGATTTCCCATCAATACCTGTGGCGATGTTGCCGCACCGCTGTAGCCCTGAATTGCTCAACTACAGCGTGGCGAAATTTATCATGTGGCGTAAAGAGACGGGGCTTTCTCCTGTTAACCAAAGCCAGACTTTTGGCGTCGCCTGGGACGACCCTGCCACCACCGCACCGGAAGCGTTTCGCTTTGATATCTGCGGCAGCGTTAGCGAACCGATTCCCGATAATCGTTATGGTGTGAGCAATGGTGAACTTACCGGTGGACGTTATGCCGTGGCCCGCCACGTTGGCGAGCTGGACGATATTTCACACACGGTATGGGGCATCATTCGCCACTGGCTGCCTGCAAGCGGCGAGAAAATGCGTAAAGCACCGATTCTGTTTCACTACACCAATCTTGCCGAAGGGGTGACAGAGCAGCGACTGGAAACGGATGTTTATGTGCCGTTGGCGTGATGCCTGACTCCAGCTTCCCTTATAAATTCCTGCTTCAAACTGGCGCTACTAATGCGCCACTTTCTTATATGGTCAATCACTTTCCTTAAAGAATACGTTTTGTGTGGTCACTATCTCCGTACATCTAACTAACCTTTTAGGTGCTTTTTCATTGCTGTAATTAACCTTTTAGGTTATAACTAAAGTAACAGGGAGGCGGGGGTTATGGAAAAACGCACACCACATACACGTTTGAGTCAGGTTAAAAAACTTGTCAATGCCGGGCAAGTTCGTACAACACGTAGTGCACTGTTAAATGCAGATGAGTTAGATTTGGATTTTGATGGTATGTGTAATGTTATCATTGGATTATCAGAGAGCGACTTTTATAAAAGCATGACCACCTACTCTGATCATACTATCTGGCAGGATGTTTACAGACCCAGGCTTGTTACAGGCCAGGTTTATCTTAAAATTACGGTAATTCATGACGTACTGATCGTCTCGTTTAAGGAGAAGTAATATGAAATGTCCGGTTTGCCACCAGGGAGAAATGGTTTCTGGCATTAAAGATATTCCATACACCTTCCGTGGACGAAAAACAGTATTGAAAGGTATCCACGGTTTATATTGTGTCCATTGCGAAGAGAGCATCATGAATAAAGAAGAGTCAGATGCTTTCATGGCGCAAGTAAAGGCATTTCGGGCTTCGGTGAATGCCGAAACAGTGGCACCTGAATTTATAGTGAAGGTTCGAAAAAAGCTCTCTCTTACCCAAAAAGAGGCAAGCGAAATTTTTGGGGGAGGTGTAAATGCGTTTTCGCGTTACGAAAAAGGCAATGCCCAACCTCATCCTTCCACAATCAAACTTTTACGTGTTCTGGATAAGCATCCAGAACTATTGAATGAAATCCGTTAATTAATGGAAAAGCGGGGGCAACTCGCTTTTTTCTTTACCGGAGTGTGAGCCAAATCACTCGCGATAAGTTTGAGCGAACAATGCCACAGGCGTATTGTTGTTGGGCTTATAATTTCTCCGGTAAGGAATACCATGTATACGCGAAATTTATTATGGCTGGTCAGCCTGGTAAGTGCGGCTCCTCTCTACGCTGCTGACGTTCCCGCCAACACACCGCTCGCCCCGCAACAAGTCTTTCGTTACAACAATCATAGCGACCCAGGTACGCTCGACCCGCAAAAGGTGGAGGAGAATACTGCCGCGCAGATTGTGCTGGATCTGTTTGAAGGTCTGGTATGGATGGACGGTGAAGGCCAGGTGCAGCCCGCTCAGGCTGAACGCTGGGAGATACTGGACGGCGGCAAGCGCTATATTTTCCATCTGCGTAGCGGTTTGCAGTGGTCCGACGGTCAGCCTCTGACGGCAGAGGATTTTGTCCTCGGCTGGCAGCGCGCGGTTGACCCGAAAACGGCAAGCCCTTTTGCTGGCTATCTGGCACAGGCGCACATTAACAATGCCGCAGCTATTGTTGCGGGTAAAGCAGATGTTACATCGCTGGGTGTCAAAGCGACGGATGATCGTACTCTTGAAGTTACGCTTGAGCAGCCGGTTCCTTGGTTCACGACGATGCTCGCCTGGCCGACGCTGTTCCCGGTTCCTCATCATGTCATCGCTAAACATGGCGATAGCTGGAGTAAGCCAGAGAACATGGTTTACAACGGTGCCTTTGTGCTTGATCAGTGGGTAGTTAACGAAAAGATTACTGCACGCAAAAATCCAAAGTACCGCGATGCGCAACATACAGTATTGCAACAGGTTGAGTATCTGGCGCTAGATAATTCGGTCACCGGCTATAACCGCTATCGCGCGGGAGAGGTCGATCTCACCTGGGTTCCGGCGCAGCAAATTCCCGCCATTGAAAAATCACTGCCTGGCGAGCTACGAATTATTCCGCGTCTGAACAGCGAATATTACAACTTCAACCTTGAGAAACCGCCATTTAACGATGTGCGAGTGCGTCGGGCGCTATATCTTACGGTTGATCGACAGCTTATTGCGCAAAAGGTACTGGGGTTGAGAACGCCCGCAACCACGCTGACGCCGCCAGAGGTAAAAGGCTTTAGCGCGACGACGTTCGATGAACTGCAAAAGCCAATGAGTGAGCGCGTCGCGATGGCAAAAGCCTTGCTGAAACAGGCGGGATACGACGCCTCTCATCCGCTACGCTTTGAGCTGTTCTACAACAAGTACGATCTGCATGAAAAGACCGCGATAGCGTTGTCTTCCGAATGGAAAAAATGGCTGGGTGCACAGGTGACGCTGCGCACAATGGAGTGGAAAACCTATCTTGATGCCCGACGAGCCGGTGATTTCATGCTGTCTCGGCAGTCGTGGGATGCGACGTACAATGATGCTTCCAGCTTCCTGAACACGCTCAAAAGCGATAGTGAAGAAAACGTCGGTCACTGGAAAAATGCGCAGTATGACGCCTTACTAAACCAGGCCACGCAGATCACTGATGCGACAAAGCGTAATGCGTTATATCAGCAGGCAGAAGTGATCATCAACCAACAGGCACCTCTGATTCCTATCTACTATCAGCCGTTAATCAAACTGCTTAAACCCTACGTTGGCGGTTTTCCGCTGCATAATCCCCAGGATTATGTCTACAGCAAAGAGTTGTATATCAAGGCACATTGATGCCTTTATCGCCGTCGGAGCACGTCCGGCGGCGCTATTCACGCTGATCTCCTGTGACTCGACGCGGCAGATAATGTAGTATCTCCGGCAATATTGCCCCTTTGAAGGCTGGCGAATAAGTTGAGGAATCAGAATTAATGAGCGATATGGCAGAGCGCCTTGCGCTACATGAATTTACGGAAAACGCCTACTTAAACTACTCCATGTACGTGATCATGGACCGTGCGTTGCCGTTTATTGGTGATGGTCTGAAACCTGTTCAGCGCCGCATTGTGTATGCGATGTCTGAACTGGGCCTGAATGCCAGCGCCAAATTTAAAAAATCGGCCCGTACCGTCGGTGACGTACTGGGTAAATACCATCCGCACGGCGATATCGCCTGTTATGAAGCGATGGTCCTGATGGCGCAACCGTTCTCTTACCGTTATCCGCTGGTTGATGGTCAGGGGAACTGGGGCGCGCCGGACGATCCGAAATCGTTCGCGGCAATGCGTTACACCGAATCCCGGTTGTCGAAATATTCCGAGCTGCTATTGAGCGAGCTGGGGCAGGGGACGGCTGACTGGGTGCCAAACTTCGACGGCACTTTGCAGGAGCCGAAAATGCTACCTGCCCGTCTGCCAAACATTTTGCTTAACGGCACCACCGGTATTGCCGTCGGCATGGCGACCGATATTCCACCGCATAACCTGCGTGAAGTGGCTCAGGCGGCAATCGCATTAATCGACCAGCCGAAAACCACGCTCGATCAGCTGCTGGATATCGTGCAGGGGCCGGATTATCCGACTGAAGCGGAAATTATCACTTCGCGCGCCGAGATCCGTAAAATCTACGAGAACGGACGTGGTTCAGTGCGTATGCGCGCGGTGTGGAAGAAAGAAGATGGCGCGGTGGTTATCAGCGCATTGCCGCATCAGGTTTCAGGTGCGCGCGTACTGGAGCAAATTGCTGCGCAAATGCGCAACAAAAAGCTGCCGATGGTTGACGATCTGCGCGATGAATCTGACCACGAGAACCCGACCCGCCTGGTGATTGTGCCGCGTTCCAACCGCGTGGATATGGATCAGGTGATGAACCACCTCTTCGCTACCACCGATCTGGAAAAGAGCTATCGTATTAACCTTAATATGATCGGTCTGGATGGTCGTCCGGCGGTGAAAAACCTGCTGGAAATCCTCTCCGAATGGCTGGTGTTCCGCCGCGATACCGTGCGCCGCCGACTGAACTATCGTCTGGAGAAAGTCCTCAAGCGCCTGCATATCCTCGAAGGTTTGCTGGTGGCGTTTCTCAATATCGACGAAGTGATTGAGATCATTCGTAATGAAGATGAACCGAAACCGGCGCTGATGTCGCGGTTTGGCCTTACGGAAACCCAGGCGGAAGCGATCCTCGAACTGAAACTGCGTCATCTTGCCAAACTGGAAGAGATGAAGATTCGCGGTGAGCAGAGTGAACTGGAAAAAGAGCGCGACCAGTTGCAGGGCATTTTGGCTTCCGAGCGTAAAATGAATAACCTGCTGAAGAAAGAACTGCAGGCAGACGCGCAAGCCTACGGTGACGATCGTCGTTCGCCGTTGCAGGAACGCGAAGAAGCGAAAGCGATGAGCGAGCACGACATGCTGCCGTCTGAACCTGTCACCATTGTGCTGTCGCAGATGGGCTGGGTACGCAGCGCTAAAGGCCATGATATCGACGCGCCGGGCCTGAATTATAAAGCGGGTGATAGCTTCAAAGCGGCGGTGAAAGGTAAGAGCAACCAACCGGTAGTGTTTGTTGATTCCACCGGTCGTAGCTATGCCATTGACCCGATTACGCTGCCGTCGGCGCGTGGTCAGGGCGAGCCGCTCACCGGCAAATTAACGTTGCCGCCTGGGGCGACCGTTGACCATATGCTGATGGAAAGCGACGATCAGAAACTGCTGATGGCTTCCGATGCGGGTTACGGTTTCGTCTGCACCTTTAACGATCTGGTGGCGCGTAACCGTGCAGGTAAGGCTTTGATCACTTTACCGGAAAATGCCCATGTTATGCCGCCGGTGGTGATTGAAGATGCTTCCGATATGCTGCTGGCAATCACTCAGGCAGGCCGTATGTTGATGTTCCCAGTAAGCGATCTGCCGCAGCTGTCGAAGGGCAAAGGCAACAAGATTATCAACATTCCATCGGCAGAAGCCGCACGTGGAGAAGATGGTCTGGCGCAACTGTACGTTCTGCCGCCGCAAAGCACGCTGACCATTCATGTTGGGAAACGCAAAATTAAACTGCGTCCGGAAGAGCTACAGAAAGTCACTGGCGAACGTGGACGCCGCGGTACGTTGATGCGCGGTTTGCAGCGTATCGATCGTGTTGAGATCGACTCTCCTCGCCGTGCCAGCAGCGGTGATAGCGAAGAGTAATATGCCGGGGAGGGCGCTGTTTCCTCCCGCTTGCAAGGAACGCCGGATGAAACGTTAAGTCGTCATCCGGCAGCGTATTCAACCCCCGGAAACGATAAAAATTCCCTTGAAACCGTTGTTTATTCATGCGTTGCGATTAACAATACGCTTTTCCAGAGAGCGGCTTTTAACAATGCCCTAACCTGATTTCAGGTGACGTACAATGCCAGTCTCTCAGACCTTCAGAGGGTGTTATGCTATATATCTTTCGTCTTATTATTACCGTGATTTACAGCATCTTAGTCTGTGTATTCGGCTCCATTTACTGCCTTTTCAGCCCGCGTAACCCGAAACATGTGGCCACCTTTGGGCATATGTTTGGCCGTCTTGCGCCGCTGTTCGGCCTGAAAGTTGAGTGCCGCAAACCTGCAGATGCTGAAAGCTACGGCAATGCTATCTATATCGCTAACCACCAGAATAACTATGACATGGTGACAGCATCGAACATTGTGCAACCGCCGACGGTGACGGTAGGTAAAAAGAGCTTGCTGTGGATCCCCTTCTTCGGGCAGTTGTACTGGTTAACCGGCAACTTATTGATCGACAGAAACAATCGCACTAAAGCTCACGGCACCATTGCGGAAGTCGTGAATCATTTCAAAAAACGCCGTATTTCCATCTGGATGTTCCCGGAAGGAACCCGCAGCCGTGGTCGCGGCCTGCTACCGTTCAAGACTGGAGCATTTCACGCGGCAATTGCGGCGGGCGTCCCGATTATTCCCGTGTGCGTCTCTACAACTTCGAATAAGATTAATCTTAATCGACTGCACAACGGTCTGGTGATTGTCGAAATGCTGCCGCCAATTGACGTCAGTCAGTATGGCAAAGATCAGGTTCGTGAGCTGGCTGCCCATTGTCGTTCGATAATGGAACAAAAAATCGCCGAGCTCGATAAAGAAGTCGCAGAACGCGAAGCCGCCGGAAAAGTTTAAGTCGGCAATCTGTATTTTTGCGGGGAACACTTTCCTGCACGGTATTACTTTAGCCAGTTTTACATGGAGCAAATATGTCACTCAGTCGGCGTCAGTTCATTCAGGCATCGGGGATTGCACTTTGTGCAGGCGCTGTTCCCCTGAAGGCCAGCGCAGCCGGGCAACAGCAACCGCTACCCGTTCCGCCGCTACTTGAATCTCGCCGTGGGCAACCGCTGTTTATGACTGTACAACGTGCGCACTGGTCATTTACGCCAGGGACACGCGCGTCGGTCTGGGGAATCAATGGTCGTTACCTGGGGCCGACTATCCGCGTCTGGAAGGGCGACGATGTTAAGCTTATTTACAGCAACCGCCTGACAGAAAATGTCTCAATGACGGTGGCCGGGCTACAGGTACCAGGCCCGCTGATGGGCGGTCCGGCACGGATGATGTCGCCAAACGCTGACTGGGCACCCGTACTGCCCATTCGCCAGAACGCAGCTACTCTGTGGTATCACGCCAATACTCCCAACCGCACGGCTCAGCAGGTCTATAACGGCCTTGCCGGAATGTGGCTGGTGGAAGATGAAGTCAGCAAGTCGCTGCCTATCCCCAACCATTATGGTGTGGATGATTTTCCGGTCATTATCCAGGATAAACGGCTGGATAACTTTGGTACGCCAGAATACAACGAACCGGGAAGCGGCGGCTTTGTTGGTGATACGCTGCTGGTTAACGGTGTACAAAGCCCGTACGTTGAAGTCTCGCGTGGCTGGGTGCGCTTGCGACTGCTGAACGCGTCGAACTCTCGTCGCTATCAACTACAGATGAACGATGGTCGCCCGTTACATGTGATTTCTGGCGATCAGGGATTCCTGCCTGCTCCTGTATCGGTGAAGCAACTTTCGCTGGCACCGGGCGAGCGCCGCGAGATTCTGGTGGATATGAGCAACGGCGATGAAGTGTCGATCACCTGTGGCGAAGCGGCGAGCATTGTTGATCGTATTCGTGGCTTCTTTGAGCCATCCAGTATTCTGGTTTCTACCCTGGTGCTAACGCTGCGCCCAACCGGCCTTCTGCCGCTGGTCACAGACAGTCTTCCGATGCGCTTGCTGCCAACTGAAATCATGGCTGGTTCGCCAATTCGCAGTCGCGATATCAGTCTGGGTGATGACCCGGGTATTAATGGACAGCTGTGGGACGTCAACCGTATTGATGTCACCGCGCAGCAAGGAACGTGGGAACGCTGGACGGTACGCGCGGACGAGCCGCAAGCGTTCCATATTGAAGGCGTAATGTTCCAGATCCGTAACGTGAATGGCGCGATGCCGTTCCCGGAAGACAGAGGCTGGAAAGATACCGTTTGGGTTGACGGACAAGTGGAGCTGCTTGTTTATTTCGGTCAGCCTTCCTGGGCGCACTTCCCGTTCTACTTCAACAGTCAGACGCTGGAAATGGCGGACCGTGGCTCGATTGGGCAACTGTTAGTCAATCCGGTACCGTAATCTTCATACTCGCCCGAGGAGGGCGAGTATGGAATACTTTTCGATTTCTCTTTCGTTCCGGCTTATAATCCCCGGCCTTTGATTATTTTTTTATCATTTCTGGAAGCAAAATGAGCTCTATCTCCCTGATCCAACCGGATCGCGACCTGTTCTCCTGGCCGCAGTACTGGGCCGCCTGTTTTGGACCGGCACCGTTTTTGCCGATGTCTCGTGAAGAGATGGATCAACTTGGCTGGGATAGCTGCGACATCATTTTGGTTACTGGCGACGCGTATGTCGATCACCCAAGCTTCGGGATGGCGATTTGCGGTCGTATGCTGGAAGCACAGGGCTTTCGCGTCGGGATCATCGCCCAGCCAGACTGGAGCAGCAAAGACGATTTCATGCGTCTGGGTAAACCGAATCTGTTTTTCGGTGTTACTGCTGGCAACATGGATTCGATGATCAACCGTTATACCGCCGATCGCCGTTTACGTCATGACGATGCCTACACGCCGGATAACGTCGCGGGTAAGCGCCCGGATCGCGCCACACTGGTTTATACCCAGCGTTGTAAAGAGGCGTGGAAAGATGTACCGGTGATCCTCGGCGGTATTGAGGCTAGTCTGCGCCGTACCGCACATTATGATTACTGGTCCGATACCGTGCGCCGTTCCGTGCTGGTGGATTCGAAAGCCGACATGCTGATGTTTGGTAACGGTGAGCGTCCGCTGGTGGAGGTGGCGCACCGTCTGGCGATGGGCGAGCCGATTAGTGAAATCCGCGATGTGCGTAATACCGCGATTATCGTGAAAGAGGCGCTGCCTGGCTGGAGCGGCGTGGATTCCACCCGTCTTGATACCCCTGGAAAAATCGACCCAATCCCGCATCCGTATGGTGAAGATTTGCCGTGCGCGGATAACAAACCGGTGGCACCGAAAAAGCAGGAAGCCAAAGCCGTAACCGTGCAGCCACCGCGCCCGAAACCGTGGGAAAAAACCTACGTGTTGCTGCCTTCTTTCGAGAAAGTGAAGGGCGATAAAGTGCTGTACGCCCATGCTTCGCGTATTCTGCACCACGAAACCAACCCAGGCTGCGCCCGCGCATTGATGCAAAAACACGGCGACCGCTATGTGTGGATCAACCCGCCTGCTATTCCGCTTTCTACCGAAGAGATGGACAGCGTTTTTGCGCTGCCATACAAGCGCGTGCCACATCCGGCCTATGGCAATGCCCGTATTCCGGCTTACGAAATGATCCGTTTTTCGGTCAACATTATGCGTGGCTGCTTTGGCGGCTGCTCTTTCTGTTCTATCACCGAGCACGAAGGGCGCATTATTCAGAGCCGTTCCGAAGATTCGATCATTAATGAGATCGAAGCGATCCGCGACACCGTTCCAGGTTTTACGGGCGTGATTTCCGATCTTGGTGGGCCAACTGCCAACATGTATATGTTGCGCTGCAAATCGCCACGCGCTGAACAAACTTGTCGCCGTTTGTCGTGCGTTTATCCGGATATTTGTCCGCACATGGACACGAACCACGAACCAACGATCAACCTCTATCGCCGTGCGCGTGATCTGAAAGGCATTAAAAAGATCCTGATTGCCTCTGGTGTGCGTTATGACATAGCCGTAGAAGATCCGCGCTATATCAAAGAACTGGCGACCCATCACGTCGGCGGTTATCTGAAGATTGCCCCGGAACATACCGAAGAAGGGCCGTTATCGAAGATGATGAAGCCGGGCATGGGCAGCTATGACCGCTTTAAAGAGCTGTTCGATACTTACTCAAAACAGGCAGGTAAAGAGCAGTATCTGATCCCCTATTTCATCTCCGCGCACCCCGGTACGCGTGATGAAGATATGGTGAATCTGGCGCTGTGGCTGAAAAAGCACCGCTTCCGCCTCGACCAGGTGCAGAACTTCTATCCGTCGCCGCTGGCGAACTCAACCACCATGTATTACACCGGGAAAAACCCGCTGGCGAAGATTGGTTATAAGAGCGAAGACGTCTTCGTACCGAAGGGCGACAAACAGCGTCGTTTGCATAAAGCGTTGTTGCGTTACCACGATCCGGCAAACTGGCCGTTAATCCGCCAGGCGCTGGAAGCGATGGGCAAAAAGCATCTGATTGGCAGCCGTCGCGATTGCTTAGTGCCTGCGCCAACCATTGAAGAGATGCGTGAAGCTCGTCGCCAGAACCGCAATACCCGTCCGGCGTTGACGAAACATACGCCGATGGCGACCCAGCGTCAGACGCCTGCTACGGCAAAAAAAGCGTCGTCTACGCAATCTCGTCCGGTGAATGCTGGTGCGAAGAAACGGCCTAAAGCGGCGGTTGGACGTTAAAAAATATCCCCGGCAACTGACACGCTACCGGGGATTTTTTTATCATTCTGCGTACATACGCAAGCAGCGCAGGCAATCAAAATAGTCCTGAGCATCAAGACGCGTATTGGCTCTGTTAGCTTCGGATTTGGCAGCATAGATTTGTGGGCGTAGTGCTTTCATATCCTGCTCAAGCCGGGCGATTTTGGCATTTAATGTTTGCACATTGCTCGCCAGCTGATTGACCTTTTGCTCATTGACGCAGCCACTGAGCAAGCAGGTTGCCAGAACAACAGCTCCCACGGTGAAAATCGTTTTCATATAGTGTTCCCTTTTATTTATTGTTCCGGCTAATTGTTATTTAATTCAGCTCATTGCTTTAATCTGGCGGCAGTTTTTGCCTCAATCTGCTTAAGTAGGCTGCCGCTGTTCGGGCGGATAAAATCAGCGATTTCCCACTTGCCTTCGCGCCGCTGTAAAACCAGTTCTTGCTCTTCGTTGTTGCCATTGGTCAGCGTAAAACGAACATGAATGCGGGCGGAATCGGCGGTTTTCTCCAGGACTCGAATTTCATCAACGCGTGAAAATAGCGACTCTTCGCCAAAACAGATCGGATTGTCGTAAATAAATTGCCGTTCTATTTGCATATCTTCATCGGGATTATTGGCCGTCTTGAAGGTGGTTTTATAGAAGGCATTAACCGCCTGGCGGTAAGAGTCGGAAACCACCCACGTCCACGGCCAGCTATAATCAGCAATATGTTCAAAGAGTTCGGCAACAAAGGCTTCCGGCTGTTCTTTTTGCAACGAAGCTAAAGCGGCCAGCGTTTTTTCATTCTCGCTATTAACTGCTTGTAAGACGCTGCCATGATTGCTGACAATATCGTCAATGACCCAACGACCATTTTCCGCCACCATTTTCAGTGTCTGCGTGGTCTTTTCTTTATCATCTTTAAAGATACGAAAGCGCACAACGGCATCGGCATGATCGGCGTCAGTTTGGGTTATCGCAACGCTTTCTAGCACCAGATCGCCAAAATCCTGACAATCACAAACCGGATCATAATCCAGCCAGCCAATATTGCCCGGCAGCGTAAGATTGTCGTTCAGGGTAAGCGCCTGTTGAATACGCGCAGAAGTTATCGCCCGCTCTCCGGTTTCACCAAAATAAGGGGCAGTGGCATCTGATTTATAGTTCTGATAAATATGCCGGACTGTTTGTTCTACGGTCTGTGAGGGGGGCTGTGCGTGTACGGTAAAACTTGCCAGGGCTGCTAAAAACAGAAGTATTATTTTCATCTGTTTTTCACCTCTCCGTTGCGTTTATCCCGGATATAGATGAGTTGTTCTTTTAAGAGCTTCCGGCTCTGCATGATGATGTCCTTATATTTGGCATTCCTGAACAAGGAAGAGTAACAACGGGCGGGACGCGAGGGGAATAAATGATTTCTGAAAAGTCCGGTAGCGGAACATTACCGCCACCGGGAGAATTTGCATGTTAGCCGCCGAACTGGTCAGGATCGGGACCGAGACGCTTGCCCTGATCGAGTTTTGCAATTTCGCCGAGTTCGTCTTTGTCGAGACGGAAATCCCAGACATCAAAGTTTTCGGCAATACGTGAAGGTGTGACCGATTTCGGGATCACCACCAGGCCGCTATCCATATGCCAGCGGATAACAATCTGCGCCGGGGTTTTGCCGTATTTATCTGCCAGATCGCGAATGACTTTCTGATCGAAAACGCCTTTCCCTCCTTGCGCTAATGGGCTCCAGGATTCGGTCTGGATTTTGTGTGTCGCGTTCCAGGCGTGTAGCTGGCGTTGTTGCATCAGCGGATGAAGTTCGATCTGGTTTATCACAGGCGTCACGCCAGTTTCATCAATCAGGCGTTGCAGGTGATGGATCTGGAAGTTGCACACGCCGATGCTTTTGATTAATCCCTCTTTTTGCAATTCGATCATGCCTTTCCATGCTTCGACATAATGGTCGATAGCGGGAACGGGCCAGTGCATTAAGTAGAGGTCGATATAATCAAGCTGGAGTTTTTTCAGGCTGTCGAGCAGGGCTTCGCGGGGGCGCTTGTGGTCGTCGTTCCACAGCTTAGTGGTGATGAACAGTTCTTCTCTGTTGACTGAGGCATTTTTCAGGGCTTTGCCGACACCTTCTTCGTTCTTGTAGGCCGCGGCGGTATCAATCGAGCGATAACCCACTTCTAACGCTTTTTGAATGGCGGTGATTACTTCCTCATTACTTGCTTGCCAGACGCCCAGTCCCAGCTGGGGCATGACATTGCCATCCTGTAGCTTAATAACGGTTGGATTAGCCATACGTTCCTCCTTTATATGAACTCACCGGAGCAGGCTCCGGTGAGGTGTTGTGAACTTAAGTCTGGACGAAATACCCGAAAACGAAAGTTTGAGGCGTAAAAAGCTTAGCGGGCGGCTTCGTATATACGGCGGCTGACATCCAACGTAATGTCATGATTTTCGCCCAGTTGGGTCATGCCGTGCTCTTCCAGTTTTTTCAGCAAAGCCGGGATGGAGCTGCCGTCCAGACCGTAGTCGGAGAGGTGGGTCGGCACGCCTAATTGCTCAAAGAAATTGCGGGTTGCGGCAATCGCGGCGTCAATACGCTCATCATCGGAACCTTCAGTGATGTTCCAGACGCGTTCAGCATATTGCAGCAGCTTAGCGCGCTTGGTATCGCGTTTTTCATTCCACAGTGCAGGCAGGACGATAGCCAGTGTTTGCGCGTGATCCAGACCGTGCATCGCAGTCAGTTCGTGGCCCAGCATATGCGTTGCCCAGTCCTGCGGTACGCCAGCGCCAATCAAACCGTTCAGCGCCTGAGTCGCCGCCCACATGACGTTGGCGCGCACATCGTAGTTTTCTGGCTCTTTCAGGGCTTTCGGACCATCTTCGATTAGCGTCAGCAAAATGCCTTCTGCGAAACGGTCCTGAATTTTGGCATCAACCGGTTTGGTAACATACTGTTCCACGGTGTGTACAAAGGCGTCCACTACGCCGTTAGCCACCTGACGCGGCGGCAGGGTGTAGGTATAAACCGGATCGAGCACGGCAAATACCGGCTGAACATGGGCAGAATGGAACGCCTGCTTGTCGCCTGTGGTTTTACGGGAGATCACCGCGCCTGCGTTGGATTCTGAACCGGTTGCTGGCAGCGTCAGCACACAGCCCATCGGGATGGCGCTTTTAATCTCTTTACCGCCCGTTTGCAGAATGTGCCACGGATCGATATTTTCCGGATAGTTAGCCGCTGCGGCGATAAATTTGGTGCCGTCCAGTACAGAACCGCCGCCAACCGCCAGCAGGAAAGTCACTTTCTGTTCGCGAACCAGTTTCACGGCGTTCATCAGCGTTTCATAAGCCGGGTTTGGCTCAATACCGCCAAATTCCAGCACGTCCATGCCTTTCAGGGCATCCAGAACTTGATCGAGAACGCCGGTTTTTTTCACGCTGCCGCCGCCGTAGGTAATCAATACGCGAGCATCGTGAGGAATTTGTTCGCGTAAACCAGCGATTGCGCCTTTACCAAACAGAATGCGGGTTGGGGTGTGCAGATTAAAGTTGTTCATTACTTGCTCCCTTTGCTGGGCCAATATGAGGGCAGAGAACGATCTGCCTGATGTTTTTCATTGTGATCGCCAGCGCCCTGGCTCTCAATGCTCATTTCTGCCAATGTCTTGCCTATTTCTCCAGAGTGCTGGAGAAATGCTACAAAATTGCGCACAATCAAATTGCCGCATTATTCCTAAGAAATTACGCGATATGAAACGTGAAGAGATTTGCCGCTTGCTGGCGGATAAAGTTAATAAACTGAAAAATAAAGAAAATAGTTTGTCAGAACTGTTGCCCGATGTGCGTTTGTTGTATGGCGAGACACCTTTCGCACGTACACCGGTGATGCACGAGCCTGGCATCATAATTCTCTTTTCCGGGCATAAAATCGGTTATATCAATGAACGCGTGTTTCGTTATGATGCCAATGAATACCTGCTGCTGACGGTGCCGTTGCCGTTTGAGTGCGAAACCTATGCCACGTCAGAGGTGCCGCTGGCAGGGTTGCGTCTCAATGTCGATATTTTGCAGTTACAGGAACTGTTGATGGACATTGGCGAAGATGAGCATTTCCAGCCGTCGATGGCAGCCAGCGGGATTAACTCCGCCACGTTATCAGAAGAGATTTTATGCGCGGCGGAGCGGTTACTCGACGTGATGGAGCGACCACTGGATGCGCGTATTCTCGGCAAACAGATCATCCGCGAAATTCTGTACTACGTGCTGACCGGACCTTGCGGCGGCGCGTTACTGGCGCTGGTCAGTCGCCAGACTCACTTCAGTCTGATTAGCCGCGTGCTGAAACGGATTGAGAATAAATACACCGAAAACCTGAGCGTCGAGCAACTGGCGGCAGAAGCCAACATGAGCGTATCGGCGTTCCACCATAATTTTAAGTCTGTCACCAGCACCTCGCCGTTGCAGTATTTGAAGAATTACCGTCTGCATAAGGCGCGGATGATGATCATCCATGACGGCATGAAGGCCAGCGCAGCAGCGATGCGCGTCGGCTATGAAAGCGCATCGCAATTTAGCCGTGAGTTTAAACGTTACTTCGGTGTGACGCCGGGGGAAGATGCGGCAAGAATGCGGGCGATGCAGGGGAATTAAATACGTTCCCGGTACAGCAACCGGGAACGGGGAAAATCGTCAGGCGTTACAGTATTTTTTTTTAATCACCACAAACAGCGTGCCTAACAAGCCAGCGGTTAACAAGGCAATTGGCAGGATCATCAGGAACGTCATTACCTGATCTTCATGGCGTTTAACGAACGGAATCATACTTAAGGCATAGCCAAAACTGGTTACCACGCTGACCCACAGCAATCCACTTAACCAGTTGAAAAACTGGAAGCGGCGGTTTGGCAGACCGGAAATTCCCGCCATGGTTGGCAGCAGCGTACGGACAAATGCAAGAAAACGTCCAGCCAGCAGCGCCAGCAGACCGTGGCGGTCAAACATGCAGGTGGCGCGCTGGTGATATTTAGCAGGAAGCTGTGCCAGCCAGCCTTTCACCGTTTTGGTATTCCCTAACCAGCGCCCCTGAATATAACTTAGCCAGCAGCCCAGACTTGCTGCGGCGGTCAGAATCGCAATCGTAGGCAGAAAATCCATAACCCCCTGGGCAATCAATGCGCCTGCCAGTATCAACAAGCTGTCGCCTGGCAAAAATGAGGCGGGCAGCAGGCCGTTTTCTAAAAACAGCGTGGCAAACATGACAAAGTAAACAACGCTAACAATATGAGGATCCGCCAGCGCGGCAAAGTCGTGTTGCCAGAGCGCAGCGATGATATCTTGAATAACAGCCATGGACTTTCCTGTGGAACAGCGTTTAAGCCTTTATCTGCCTATTGTACTCCTGATTCGTCCGGGACGCCTTGATCCCGGACGCAACAATTTAAGACTTTTCACAATTAAATGTCTGCAAAATTGTCCAAAAGTGGCAATGTTATACAATTCGCGCAAAACCGGCGTCCAGATCGGCAATCAGATCGTCGACATCTTCCAGACCAATATGCAGGCGAATCAAGGTCCCGCTAAAATCGATCTCGCCTTGTGGGCGAATGGCGGCGATATGTTCTGGTTGATTCGCCAGGATCAACGATTCATACCCGCCCCACGAGTAGGCCATGCTGAATAAACTGAAGTTATCCAGATAGTTCGCCAGCTCTTCATTACTGAGTTTTTTCTTAAGCACAAAGGAAAATAGCCCGCTGCTACCTGTAAAGTCTCGTTTCCAGAATTCGTGTCCTTTACTGCCAGGCAGAGCAGGGTGGTTAACTCGCGCTACTTGCGGATGTTCTGCCAGCCATTCAGCCACTTTCAGACTGCTTTCATGATGTTGACGCAAACGCACACCTAATGTGCGCAGGCCACGGCTGGTTATATAGGCGGTATCGGCATCGACCATCTGGCCCATCAGATAGGCGTTTTCCCGTAGCTGCTCCCAGCAACGGGCATTGCACACGGCAGTGCCAATCATCGCATCTGAATGCCCAACCAGATATTTGGTGGCGGCTTGAATAGAAACATCGATGCCAAAATCCAGCGCCTTAAACAGCACACCGGCTGCCCAGGTGTTGTCGATCATAATGATGGCATCCGGCACCACACTGCGTACGGCGGCAACAATCGCCGGAACGTCGTGGACTTCCATGGTGATGGAGCCTGGCGATTCCAGAAACACGATTTTAGTGTTTGGCTGCAGATGCTTAACGATATCGGCACCAATCAGCGGATCAAACCACGATGTCGTTACGCCCAGTTTGCTGAGGATTTTGCTACAGAAATCCTGACTCGGTTCATAGGCGGTGTTGGTCATCAACACATGATCGCCCTGTTCGACAAAAGCAAGAATGGAATTAGCAACCGCTGCCGCCCCGCAGGGAAATAGCGCGCAGCCTGCGCCACCTTCCAGTTCACACATCGCTTGTTGTAAGGAGAAATGGGTTAACGTTCCGCGCCGTCCATAGAACAACTCGCCATTGGCGCGATTGCGCGTCGCGTGCTTTTTGGCTTCCACACTGTCAAAGACCAGCGAAGAAGCGCGCTGAATCACGCTATTTACCGCGCCGAGAGTGTATTTTTTGCTGCGTCCTGCATTCACCAGTTGAGTATCAAGCTTTTTGTCCGCCATGTCGGGATTCCTGTTTTTATACGTCTGGATGTCTAAACTAGCATGAATATTCGCGGGCGCATCCTGAAGAATTGGCATAAAGCAGAAAATTTTCGCAAATGGCGTGCTGGTGACTTTTTTACTGCGTAAACGCAAGGAAAAGAAAGCAAAGGTACGGCAGTATGCAAATAGTAATGAGAACGACTATCAATTCGACGTCATTTTGATATTATTATGCGCAGATTTTGTGACTTGCGTCCTGGAGATACACAGTGGGTAATAATTTGATGCAGACGGACCTTTCCGTCTGGGGTATGTATCAGCACGCCGATATTGTCGTTAAGTGCGTGATGATTGGGCTTATTTTGGCCTCCGTAGTCACTTGGGCAATCTTCTTCAGTAAGAGCGTAGAATTCTTCAATCAGAAGCGTCGCCTTAAGCGCGAGCAGCAACTGCTGGCTGAAGCGCGTTCCTTAAACCAGGCCAACGATATCGCCGCTGATTTTGGTAGCAAAAGCTTAAGCCTGCATTTGCTCAATGAAGCGCAGAATGAGCTGGAACTGTCAGAAGGCAGCGACGATAACGAAGGTATTAAAGAACGTACCAGCTTCCGTCTGGAGCGTCGGGTCGCCGCAGTGGGTCGTCAAATGGGCCGCGGTAACGGCTATCTGGCAACCATCGGCGCGATTTCTCCGTTCGTTGGTCTGTTTGGTACGGTCTGGGGCATCATGAACAGCTTTATTGGTATCGCGCAAACGCAGACCACTAACCTGGCAGTCGTTGCGCCGGGTATCGCAGAAGCTCTGTTAGCAACGGCAATCGGCCTCGTGGCAGCGATTCCTGCGGTCGTTATCTATAACGTATTTGCACGCCAGATTGGCGGCTTTAAAGCGATGCTGGGTGATGTTGCAGCGCAGGTATTGTTGCTGCAAAGCCGTGACCTGGATCTGGAAGCCAGCGCCGCTGCGCATCCGGTTCGTGTCGCACAAAAATTACGCGCAGGATAATATCCGATGGCAATGCATCTTAACGAAAACCTCGACGATAACGGCGAAATGCATGATATCAACGTGACGCCGTTTATCGACGTGATGTTGGTTCTGCTGATTATCTTTATGGTGGCGGCACCGTTAGCGACGGTAGATGTGAAGGTGAACTTGCCTGCTTCTACCAGCACGCCGCAGCCGCGCCCGGAAAAACCGGTTTATCTGTCGGTGAAGGCAGACAACTCGATGTTTATCGGTAACGATCCGGTCACCGATGAAACAATGATTACGGCGTTGAATGCGTTAACCGAAGGCAAGAAAGACACCACCATCTTCTTCCGAGCGGACAAAACCGTCGATTACGAGACGTTGATGAAGGTAATGGATACGCTGCATCAGGCGGGTTACCTGAAGATAGGTCTGGTCGGCGAAGAAACCGCCAAAGCGAAGTAAAGTAGAATTGCCTGATGCGCTACGCTCATCAGGCCTACAAAATCTATTGCAACATGTTGAATCTTCGTGCGTTTGTAGGCCGGATAAGGCGTTCACGACGCATCCGGCATTAGGTGCTCAATGCCTGATGCGCTACGCTTATCAGGCCTACAAAATCTATTGCAACATGTTGAATCTTCATGCGTTTGTAGGCGGATAAGGCGTTTTCGCCACATCAGGTAAGAGTGAATTCACAATGATGCCCGGTTGCTTTTCACAACCGGGCATTTTTTTAACCTAAATGCTCGCCGCCGCACACGCCGTGCACTTCTGCGGTGACGTAGCTCGACTCCTGACTTGCCAGATAAACATATACAGGGGCCAGTTCCGCCGGTTGCCCCGCACGTTTCATCGGCGTTTGCTGACCAAACTGCGGGATCTTATCCTGCGTTTGTCCGCCGGAAATTTGCAGTGCTGTCCAGATCGGGCCTGGCGCGACAATATTCACCCGAATACCTTTCTCCGCGACCTGTTTTGCCAAGCCACGGCTGTAGTTCAGAATCGCCGCCTTCGTAGCCGCATAGTCCAGTAAATGCGGACTTGGCTGGTATGCCTGGATTGACGAAGTGGTGATGATACTTGCACCTTTCGGTAGCAGGGGGATCGCTTCCTGGGTTAGCCAGAACAGCGCGAAAACGTTAATGGCAAAGGTCTTTTGAAACTGTTCGCTGGTGAGGTCTGCAATATCCGGAATGGCAACCTGTTTCCCGGCGACCAGCGCCATAATATCCAGCCCGCCTAACGCCTTGTGCGCTTCGTGAACCAGCGAACGGGCAAATTTCTCATCGCTTAAATCGCCTGGCAGCAGAACGGCTTTGCGTCCGCATTCTTCAATGATCTTTTTCACATCCTGAGCGTCTTCTTCTTCCACGGGAAGATAACTGATCGCCACGTCAGCCCCTTCACGCGCGTAAGCGATGGCGGCAGCGCGACCTATTCCGGAATCGCCCCCTGTCACCAGTGCTTTACGATCTTTCAGGCGACCGCTACCAACATAGGTTTTCTCGCCGCAATCCGGTACCGGTGTCATCTTCGCCTGGATGCCTGGCGTCGGTTGTTTCTGTTTGGGATATTCACCAGTGTAATACTGCGTGGTCGGGTCTTTTAAATGAGACATCGTTTTTCTCCCTTCAGGTTCAACGTCCTTTAAGGGTAGACGTTCTCGATGCGTTGATAAGGGAACCAGGAAGATCCCTAAACCTCAGAATTATGCGACAAAGGTTAAACGTATATGTTGATTTGCTGTTGCGTGCTGTTTACTCAATTGCGATATACTGTTGCCCGTTTTAACTACACGACAGGAATGTATGGAACGTTTTCTTGAAAATGCAATGTATGCTTCTCGCTGGCTGCTTGCCCCCGTGTACTTTGGCCTTTCGCTGGCGTTAGTTGCCCTGGCGCTGAAGTTCTTCCAGGAGATTATTCACGTACTGCCGAATATCTTCTCGATGGCGGAATCAGATTTGATCCTCGTGTTGCTGTCGCTGGTGGATATGACGCTGGTTGGCGGTTTGCTGGTGATGGTGATGTTTTCCGGTTATGAGAATTTCGTCTCACAGCTGGATATCTCCGAGAACAAAGAGAAGCTGAACTGGCTGGGGAAAATGGACGCAACGTCGCTGAAAAACAAAGTAGCAGCGTCGATTGTGGCAATTTCTTCCATTCACTTACTGCGCGTCTTTATGGATGCGAAAAATGTCCCGGATAACAAACTGATGTGGTACGTCATTATCCATCTGACGTTTGTGCTTTCTGCATTTGTGATGGGCTATCTTGACCGACTGACTCGTCATAATCACTGATCTGATTCGGGCGCGGTTCGCGCGCCCGTTATTAACAGGTCATTTATCGGAAGACGCCTGCCACAGATTCAGCTCGCCATCGGCGATATGCTGATCAATCTGCGCCAGCTCCTTGGTGCTAAATGTCAGATTATTCAGCGCCTGCACGTTCTCCTCTAGTTGCTCCGCGCGGCTGGCACCAATCAATACCGACGTCACGCGATCATCTTTCAGCAACCAGCTTAACGCCATTTGCGCCATTGATTGTCCACGCTGCTGTGCCATTTCATTCAATAAGCGCAGGCTGTTGAGGTTGGCTTCGGTAAGCATTTTCGGTGTCAGACCACGAACTTTATTCCCTTCACGATGCATCCGTGAATCTTGCGGAATGCCGTTGAGATATTTTCCGGTCAGCAATCCCTGAGCCAGAGGAGTAAAGGCAATACAGCCCACGCCGTTATTTTGCAGGGTATCCAGCAGGCCGCTTTTATCCACCCAGCGGTTCAGTAAATTGTACGAAGGTTGATGAATTAACAGCGGAATTTTCCACTCGCGCAGCAACTCGACCATTTTTTGCGTCCGCTCTGGCGAGTAAGAGGAGATCCCGACATACAGCGCCTTACCGCTTTGTACCGCATGAGCCAGCGCAGAGGCGGTTTCTTCCATCGGCGTATTTTCATCGACGCGATGAGAGTAAAAGATATCGACATACTCAAGCCCCATACGCTTCAGGCTTTGGTCGAAGCTGGCGAGCAGGTATTTACGTGAACCGCCAGAGCCGTAAGGGCCGGGCCACATATCGTAGCCAGCCTTGGTAGAGATAATCAGTTCATCGCGATAAGCGGCAAAATCCTCCCGCAGCAGGCGACCAAAGTTCTCTTCTGCGCTTCCTGGAGGCGGCCCGTAATTGTTGGCTAAATCAAAGTGCGTAATGCCCAAATCAAACGCTTTACGCAGGATCGCACGCTGTGATTCCAGCGCGTTAACGTGACCGAAATTGTGCCATAAACCGAGCGATAACGCGGGCAGGCGTAAACCACTTTTTCCGCAATAGCGGTATTGCATCTGCCCGTAACGTTCGGGATTCGCTAACCAGACCATGACCTCTCCTTTCCACCGTTCAATTTCGAAACAATGTTTCTAGTTTAGCGATTCGCCAGCGCGTATCCCGTAGTCTGGCTCACAGAGTGACGAAAAACTGGGCAAAAACACGTGCTTATGCTTTGCTTAAAAAAACACCAACTGAGGAGCGCAACGATGCCGCGTTTAACCGCCAAAGATTTCCCACAAGAGTTGCTGGATTACTATGACTATTACGCTCACGGGAAAATCTCGAAACGTGAGTTCCTCAACCTTGCGGCGAAGTGCGGTAGGCGGGATGACGGCATTAGCGTTGTTTGATTTGCTCAAGCCAAATTATGCGCTGGCGACTCAGGTAGAGTTTACCGACCCGGAAATTGTTGCTGAGTACATCACGTATCCTTCGCCAAATGGTCACGGCGAGGTGCGGGGTTATCTGGTGAAGCCCGCAAAGATGAGCGGCAAAACGCCAGCCGTAGTGGTGGTGCATGAGAATCGTGGACTGAATCCGTATATCGAAGATGTGGCACGGCGAGTGGCGAAGGCGGGGTATATCGCCCTGGCACCTGACGGCTTAAGTTCCGTTGGAGGTTATCCGGGAAATGATGATAAAGGTCGTGAGCTGCAACAGCAGGTTGATCCAACAAACTGATGAATGATTTCTTTGCCGCAATTGAGTTTATGCAACGCTATCCGCAAGCGACAGGCAAAGTGGGTATTACCGGATTTTGCTATGGCGGTGGCGTATCGAACGCGGCGGCTGTCGCGTATCCGGAACTGGCCTGCGCGGTGCCGTTTTATGGTCGTCAGGCACCCACTGCCGATGTGGCGAAGATTGAAGCGCCTTTACTACTCCACTTCGCGGAACTGGACACCCGAATCAACGAGGGCTGGCCTGCTTACGAGGCGGCGTTGAAAGCCAATAATAAGGTTTATGAGGCGTATATCTATCCGGGGGTTAATCACGGATTCCATAATGATTCCACGCCCCGTTATGACAAATCTGCCGCCGATCTTGCCTGGCAAAGGACACTGAAATGGTTCGATAAATATCTCTCCTGATAGGTTTATCTCTTACGGGATTACGTCTTAAACAAGCATGAAAAAATAGCGTGCGCAAAAGTCGTTCTTTGCCTAAAATATCGCTATATATGACAATATATAGCGAATGAGGTGAACGATGAATAACCATTTTGGTAAAGGCTTAATGGCGGGATTAAAAGCAACGCATGCCGACAGTGCGGTTAATGTGACAAAATTCTGTGCCGATTATAAACGCGGTTTTGTATTAGGCTACTCACACCGGATGTACGAAAAGACCGGAGATCGCCAGCTTAGCGCCTGGGAAGCGGGTATTCTGACGCGCCGCTATGGACTGGATAAAGAGATGGTAATGGATTTCTTTCGTGAGAATAATTCCTGTTCTACGTTGCGCTTTTTTATGGCCGGTTATCGCCTCGAAAATTGATCAAACATACGTATTATCTTGCTTTAATTAATTACACTAATGCTTCTTCCCTTCGTTTTAGCGCCCCGCCGCAGTATCATGATATCGATAACCATAATAAATGTGTGGTAAATGGCGCATCGATCGCATTATTGATTTTGCGATTGAGGCAAAATATATGCCAGGTCTTCGCAACGGAATAACTATAAATGACTGGAGATAACACCCTCATCCATTCTCACGGCATTAACCGTCGTGATTTCATGAAGCTTTGTGCAGCATTAGCCGCCACCATGGGGTTAAGTAGCAAAGCCGCTGCAGAGATGGCCGAATCGGTTACTAACCCGCAGCGTCCGCCAGTTATCTGGATTGGCGCGCAGGAGTGCACCGGTTGTACGGAATCTCTGCTTCGTGCAACGCATCCAACGGTAGAAAACCTCGTACTGGAGACTATCTCTCTGGAGTATCACGAAGTGCTTTCCGCCGCCTTCGGTCATCAGGTCGAAGAGAACAAACATAACGCTCTCGAGAAGTACAAAGGGCAGTATGTGTTAGTGGTGGATGGTTCCATCCCATTAAAAGATAACGGTATTTATTGCATGGTTGCCGGTGAGCCGATTGTGGATCACATCCGCAAAGCGGCGGAAGGCGCAGCAGCCATTATCGCTATCGGTTCCTGCTCTGCGTGGGGCGGTGTTGCCGCAGCTGGAGTTAACCCAACTGGCGCAGTCAGCCTGCAAGAAGTTCTGCCAGGCAAAACCGTTATCAATATTCCGGGCTGCCCGCCGAACCCGCACAACTTCCTCGCGACCGTTGCGCACATCATCACTTACGGCAAACCGCCGAAACTGGATGACAAAAACCGTCCGACCTTCGCCTATGGCCGTCTGATTCACGAACACTGCGAACGTCGCCCGCACTTCGATGCTGGTCGTTTTGCCAAAGAGTTCGGTGATGAAGGCCACCGCGAAGGCTGGTGCCTGTACCACCTCGGCTGTAAAGGGCCAGAAACTTACGGCAACTGCTCAACGCTGCAATTCTGCGATGTTGGCGGTGTGTGGCCGGTGGCGATTGGTCACCCGTGCTATGGCTGTAACGAAGAAGGTATCGGCTTCCATAAAGGCATCCATCAGCTTGCCAACGTCGAAAATCAAACTCCGCGTTCACAGAAACCGGATGTTAACGCTAAAGAGGGCGGCAACGTCTCTGCAGGCGCTATTGGTTTGCTCGGCGGTGTGGTTGGGTTGGTTGCCGGTGTCAGCGTGATGGCGGTGCGTGAACTGGGTCGTCAGCAAAAGAAAGATAACGCTGACTCACGGGGAGAATAACCGTGAACAGACGTAATTTTATTAAAGCAGCCTCC
This sequence comes from Escherichia sp. XD33, assembly GCF_019375075.1. Classification (NCBI taxonomy): domain Bacteria; kingdom Pseudomonadati; phylum Pseudomonadota; class Gammaproteobacteria; order Enterobacterales; family Enterobacteriaceae; genus Escherichia; species Escherichia sp. XD33. The sequence goes on along the minus strand of NZ_JAENDM010000031.1, from coordinate 8,870 downwards.
TGCGGGGCATTGCTGACGGGCGCGCTGCCGTCTGTCAGTCATGCGGCTGCTGAAAACCGCCCGCCAATTCCGGGATCGCTGGGGATGTTGTACGACTCGACCTTGTGCGTAGGCTGCCAGGCTTGCGTCACCAAGTGTCAGGATATCAATTTCCCTGAACGTAACCCGCAAGGGGAACAGACCTGGTCGAACAACGACAAACTGTCGCCGTATACCAATAACATCATTCAGGTGTGGACCAGCGGCACAGGGGTCAACAAAGACCAGGAGGAGAACGGCTACGCGTACATTAAGAAACAGTGTATGCACTGCGTCGATCCGAACTGTGTCTCTGTGTGCCCGGTCTCTGCACTGAAAAAAGATCCGAAAACCGGCATTGTCCATTACGACAAAGATGTGTGCACCGGCTGCCGTTACTGCATGGTCGCCTGTCCGTACAACGTGCCGAAGTACGACTACAACAACCCGTTTGGTGCGCTGCATAAGTGCGAGCTGTGCAACCAGAAAGGTGTGGAACGTCTCGATAAAGGCGGTCTACCTGGCTGCGTAGAAGTGTGCCCGGCGGGCGCGGTGATTTTCGGTACGCGTGAAGAGCTGATGGCGGAGGCGAAAAAACGTCTGGCGCTGAAGCCTGGCAGCGAATACCACTATCCGCGTCAGACGCTGAAATCTGGCGACACTTACCTGCATACGGTGCCGAAATATTATCCGCATCTGTACGGCGAGAAAGAGGGCGGCGGTACTCAGGTTCTGGTACTGACGGGTGTGCCTTATGAAAATCTCGACCTGCCGAAACTGGACGATCTTTCTACCGGTGCGCGTTCCGAAAATATTCAACACACCCTGTATAAAGGCATGATGCTACCACTGGCTGTGCTGGCGGGCTTAACCGTGCTGGTTCGTCGCAACACCAAAAACGACCATCACGACGGAGGAGACGATCATGAGTCATGATCCACAACCGCTGGGCGGCAAAATCATCAGTAAACCGGTCATGATTTTTGGACCGTTAATCGTCATCTGTATGCTCCTGATTGTGAAGCGTCTGGTGTTCGGTCTGGGCTCTGTCTCTGACCTGAACGGCGGCTTCCCGTGGGGCGTGTGGATCGCGTTTGACCTGCTGATTGGCACCGGCTTTGCCTGTGGCGGCTGGGCGCTGGCGTGGGCGGTATACGTCTTTAACCGTGGGCAATACCATCCGCTGGTGCGTCCGGCGCTGTTGGCGAGTCTGTTTGGTTACTCACTGGGTGGCTTGTCGATCACTATCGACGTGGGTCGCTACTGGAACCTGCCGTACTTCTACATTCCGGGTCACTTCAACGTGAACTCGGTACTGTTCGAGACGGCGGTCTGTATGACCATCTATATCGGCGTGATGGCACTGGAGTTTGCTCCGGCACTGTTTGAACGTCTGGGGTGGAAGGTGTCGCTACAGCGACTAAACAAGGTGATGTTCTTCATCATCGCGCTCGGTGCGCTGCTGCCGACCATGCACCAGTCTTCAATGGGGTCGCTGATGATCTCGGCGGGCTACAAGGTGCATCCGTTGTGGCAGAGCTATGAAATGTTGCCGCTGTTCTCGCTGCTGACGGCGTTCATCATGGGCTTCTCGATTGTCATCTTTGAAGGTTCGCTGGTGCAGGCGGGTCTGCGTGGCAACGGTCCGGATGAAAAGAGTCTGTTTGTTAAGCTGACCAACACCATCAGTGTGTTGCTGGCGATTTTCATCGTGCTGCGCTTTGGCGAGCTTATCTATCGCGACAAGCTGTCGTTAGCGTTTGCCGGTGACTTCTACTCCGTGATGTTCTGGATTGAAGTCCTGCTGATGCTCTTCCCGCTGGTCGTTCTGCGTGTGGCGAAGCTGCGTAATGATTCCCGCATGCTGTTCCTGTCAGCACTGAGCGCACTGTTAGGTTGTGCAACCTGGCGTCTGACCTATTCGCTGGTGGCATTCAACCCGGGCGGCGGTTACGCCTACTTCCCGACCTGGGAAGAACTGTTGATTTCTATTGGTTTTGTGGCTATTGAGATTTGCGCTTACATCGTACTCATTCGTCTACTGCCGATACTTCCTCCTTTAAAACAAAACGATCATAATCGTCATGAGGCGAGCAAAGCATGAGCCAGAGAATTACTATTGATCCGGTAACCCGTATTGAGGGGCATTTACGCATCGATTGCGAAATCGAAAATGGCGTCGTTTCGAAAGCATGGGCTTCCGGTACCATGTGGCGCGGCATGGAAGAGATCGTGAAAAACCGCGATCCGCGCGATGCATGGATGATTGTGCAACGTATCTGTGGCGTATGTACTACCACTCACGCGCTGTCTTCCGTTCGTGCGGCAGAAAGTGCGCTGAATATCGACGTTCCGGTTAACGCGCAATACATCCGTAACATCATTCTGGCTGCGCACACCACGCATGACCATATTGTTCATTTCTATCAGCTTTCGGCGCTGGACTGGGTGGACATCACTTCTGCACTGCAAGCTGACCCAACCAAAGCCTCCGAAATGCTGAAAGGCGTTTCGACCTGGCACCTGAACAGTCCGGAAGAGTTCACCAAAGTTCAGAACAAGATCAAAGATCTGGTTGCCAGCGGTCAGTTGGGTATTTTCGCTAATGGCTACTGGGGTCATCCGGCGATGAAACTGCCGCCGGAAGTGAACCTGATTGCGGTAGCGCACTACCTGCAAGCGTTGGAGTGCCAGCGTGACGCTAACCGCGTCGTGGCGCTGCTGGGCGGTAAAACGCCGCACATTCAGAACCTGGCGGTAGGTGGTGTCGCGAACCCGATCAACCTCGACGGTTTGGGCGTGCTGAACCTTGAGCGCCTGATGTACATCAAGTCTTTCATCGACAAACTGAGCGACTTTGTTGAGCAGGTTTATAAGGTTGATACCGCAGTTATTGCCGCGTTCTACCCGGAATGGCTGACACGCGGTAAAGGTGCGGTGAACTACCTGAGCGTGCCGGAATTCCCGACCGACAGTAAAAACGGCAGCTTCCTGTTCCCGGGCGGCTACATTGAGAATGCGGATCTGTCCTCGTATCGTCCGATCACTTCTCATTCCGATGAATACCTGATCAAAGGCATTCAGGAAAGCGCGAAGCACTCCTGGTATAAAGACGAAGCGCCGCAGGCACCGTGGGAAGGCACCACCATTCCGGCTTATGATGGTTGGTCTGACGACGGGAAATATTCCTGGGTGAAATCACCGACTTTCTACGGCAAAACGGTAGAAGTGGGGCCACTGGCTAATATGCTGGTGAAACTGGCGGCAGGTCGCGAATCTACCCAGAACAAACTGAATGAAATCGTTGCGATTTATCAGAAACTGACTGGCAACACGCTGGAAGTGGCACAGCTGCACTCCACGCTGGGCCGTATTATTGGTCGTACCGTTCACTGCTGTGAATTGCAGGATATCCTGCAAAACCAATACAGTGCACTGATCACCAATATCGGCAAAGGCGATCACACCACCTTTGTGAAGCCGAACATTCCGGCAACGGGTGAATTCAAAGGTGTTGGCTTCCTCGAAGCGCCGCGCGGTATGCTCTCTCACTGGATGGTTATTAAAGACGGTATCATCAGCAACTACCAGGCGGTTGTTCCATCAACCTGGAACTCTGGTCCGCGTAACTTCAATGATGACGTCGGTCCTTACGAGCAGTCGCTGGTGGGTACACCGGTTGCCGATCCGAATAAACCGCTGGAAGTGGTGCGTACCATTCACTCCTTTGACCCGTGCATGGCCTGTGCGGTACACGTAGTGGATGCTGACGGCAACGAAGTGGTTTCAGTGAAGGTTCTGTAATGCGTATTTTAGTCTTAGGGGTCGGCAATATTTTGCTGACCGATGAAGCCATCGGTGTGCGGATTGTCGAAGCGTTAGAGCAACGATACATTCTGCCGGATTATGTTGAGATCCTCGATGGCGGCACGGCGGGAATGGAGCTGCTTGGCGACATGGCAAATCGCGATCATTTGATTATTGCGGATGCCATTGTCTCGAAAAAGAACGCGCCGGGAACGATGATGATCCTGCGGGATGAAGAAGTTCCGGCGTTGTTTACCAACAAAATCTCTCCGCATCAGCTTGGCCTGGCCGACGTCTTGTCGGCCCTGCGCTTCACCGGCGAGTTTCCGAAAAAGCTGACCCTGGTCGGCGTGATCCCGGAATCGCTGGAGCCACACATCGGCTTAACGCCGACGGTTGAAGCAATGATTGAACCTGCGCTTGAGCAGGTTCTGGCTGCGCTGCGTGAATCTGGCGTGGAAGCCATCCCACGGGAGGCGATTCATGACTGAAGAGATAGCAGGTTTCCAGACCTCCCCGAAGGCGCAAGTACAGGCAGCGTTTGAAGAAATTGCCCGGCGTTCGATGCACGATCTCTCTTTTCTGCATCCTTCAATGCCGGTGTATGTTTCTGATTTTACGCTGTTCGAAGGTCAGTGGACGGGGTGTGTGATCACCCCGTGGATGCTGAGTGCAGTTATCTTCCCCGGCCCGGATCAACTCTGGCCGCTGCGCAAAGTGAGTGAAAAAATTGGTCTGCAACTGCCGTATGGCACTATGACCTTTACCGTTGGCGAACTGGACGGTGTTTCGCAATATCTCTCCTGTTCGCTGATGTCGCCGCTTTCGCACAGCATGTCGATTGAAGAGGGCCAACGCCTGACGGATGACTGCGCACGAATGATCCTTTCGCTGCCAGTCACGAATCCGGATGTACCACACGCAGGGCGTCGCGCCCTGCTGTTTGGTCGCAGGAGTGGCGAAAATGCATGAGTTGTCTCTTTGCCAGAGCGCCGTTGAAATTATCCAACGGCAGGCGGAGCAGCACGATGTTAAGCGCGTCACCGCCGTGTGGCTGGAAATTGGCGCGCTCTCCTGCGTTGAGGAGAGCGCCGTCCGTTTTAGTTTTGAAATTGTCTGCCACGGAACGGTGGCGCAAGGGTGCGATTTACATATCGTCTATAAACCCGCCCAGGCCTGGTGCTGGGATTGCAGCCAGGTGGTGGAGATTCATCAGCACGATGCGCAGTGTCCGCTCTGTCACGGCGAGCGGTTGCGTGTCGATACCGGCGATTCGCTGATCGTCAAAAGTATTGAAGTTGAATAACCGGAGTTAATAATGTGTATTGGCGTTCCAGGCCAGGTGCTGGCTGTCGGTGAAGATATTCACCAGCTTGCGCAGGTTGAAGTATGTGGTATCAAGCGCGATGTGAATATCGCCCTGATTTGTGAAGGTAACCCTGCCGATCTACTGGGCCAGTGGGTGCTGGTACACGTCGGATTTGCCATGAGCATCATCGACGAAGATGAAGCCAAAGCCACATTAGACGCACTGCGCCAAATGGATTACGACATTACCAGCGCGTGATGATTAGCTTTCGTAGGCCTGATAAGACGCGGCAGCGTCGCATCAGGCATTGTGCACGATTGCCGGATGCGGCGTGAACGCCTTATCCGGCCTGGATGGCTTGCTGCGACGAACACCAACCCTTACCCCTGACGCTTATCTTCCGTATTCGTCTCGAAATCACTGGCGTCATGGCGCTCATGCAACTGCTCATTCAGCGGTCCGTTGGTGCGGTTAACAATACGCCCACGTTTCACCGCCGGACGTTCGCCTACTTCTTTCGCCCAGCGTTGTACATGCTTATAACTGCCCGCATCAAGAAACTCAGCGGCATCATACACACCACCTAACACCACGTTGCCAAACCACGGCCAAATCGCCATATCCGCAATGGTGTACTCATCGCCCGCAACAAACTTATGCTGCGCCAGTTGCTTATCCAGCACGTCGAGCAGACGTTTGGCTTCCATGGTAAAGCGGTTGATGGCGTACTCAATCTTTACCGGTGCGTAATGGTAAAAGTGACCAAAACCACCGCCGAGGAACGGTGCCGCGCCCTGTAACCAGAACAGCCAGTTCATCGTTTCAGTACGCTTTGCCAAATCCTGCGGCAGGAAGTAGCCAAATTTCTCCGCCAGATAAAGCAGGATCGAACCAGATTCAAACACGCGGATCGGCGGATTATGCGTATGATCGCGCAGCGCCGGGATCTTCGAGTTTGGGTTCACTTCGACAAAGCCGCTGGAGAATTGATCACCATCGCCAATACGAATCAGCCAGGCGTCGTATTCTGCACCAGTAACGCCCAGCGCCAGCAGCTCCTCAAGCATAATCGTTACTTTCTGACCGTTCGGCGTTCCCAGCGAATAAAGTTGCAATGGATGTTTGCCAACGGGCAGCGTTTTTTCATGCGTCGGACCAGAAACCGGGCGATTGATATTGGCGAACGCGCCGCCAGCGGATTTATCCCACGTCCAGACTTTCGCGGGCTGATAAGTATTGTCTGTCATAGTGAGTTGCCTTCTGAGTGGTAGTGTTGAAGCAGTGTAGCAGGTCACTTGCTGTACAGAATGTGAATTTTTTAACCCTTTGCGCCAGCCGCTGCGATGAGGTGTATGATTAGTCTGACCTCTGTCCGGTTAATGTCGCTGAGCAGGTAATCAGAGCACAACAATTACGCCAACTGCTTAGGTTGTATTGTTAAAGGTAAAGTGATGAGCAAAGGAACGACCAGCCAGGATGCCCCGTTCGGGACATTATTGGGCTACGCCCCAGGTGGGGTAGCAATCTACTCTTCAGATTACAGTTCTCTCGATCCGCAGGAATACGAAGATGACGCCGTATTCCGTAGCTATATCGACGACGAATATATGGGCCACAAGTGGCAATGCGTTGAATTTGCTCGCCGTTTTCTCTTTCTGAATTACGGTGTGGTCTTTACTGACGTGGGTATGGCGTGGGAGATTTTCTCGCTGCGCTTCCTGCGAGAAGTGGTTAATGACAACATCCTGCCATTGCAGGCATTTCCTAACGGCTCGCCGCGTGCGCCGGTCGCGGGTGCGCTTCTTATCTGGGATAAAGGCGGTGAATTTAAAGACACTGGCCATGTCGCCATCATTACCCAATTGCATGGCAACAAAGTCCGTATTGCGGAACAGAACGTGATTCATTCCCCGTTGCCGCAAGGGCAACAGTGGACGCGCGAGCTGGAGATGGTGGTCGAAAACGGCTGCTATACCCTGAAAGACACTTTTGATGACACCACCATTCTGGGCTGGATGATCCAGACGGAAGATACTGAATACAGCTTACCGCAGCCGGAAATTGCAGGCGAGCTGCTGAAAATCAGCGGAGCGCGCCTGGAAAACAAAGGCCAGTTTGACGGTAAATGGCTGGATGAAAAAGATCCGCTGCAAAACGCCTATGTGCAGGCCAACGGTCAGGTGATCAATCAGGATCCTTATCATTACTACACCATTACCGAGAGTGCCGAGCAGGAGCTAATTAAAGCCACCAACGAGCTGCACCTGATGTATCTTCACGCAACCGACAAGGTGCTGAAAGATGACAACCTGCTGGCGCTGTTCGACATCCCGAAAATCCTCTGGCCACGTTTGCGTCTCTCCTGGCAGCGTCGCCGTCACCATATGATCACTGGTCGTATGGATTTCTGCATGGATGAGCGTGGCCTGAAGGTTTACGAGTACAACGCCGACTCCGCCTCCTGTCATACCGAAGCGGGCTTGATCCTCGAACGTTGGGCGGAGCAGGGCTATAAAGGCAACGGCTTCAATCCGGCGGAAGGGCTGATTAACGAATTGGCTGGTGCCTGGAAACACAGTCGTGCACGTCCGTTTGTCCATATCATGCAGGACAAAGATATCGAGGAAAACTATCACGCGCAGTTTATGGAGCAGGCGCTGCACCAGGCGGGCTTTGAAACGCGTATCTTGCGTGGATTGGATGAACTGGGCTGGGATGCTGCCGGGCAACTGATTGATGGGGAAGGGCGACTGGTTAACTGCGTGTGGAAAACCTGGGCGTGGGAAACCGCGTTTGATCAGATTCGTGAAGTTAGCGACCGTGAGTTTGCTGCGGTGCCAATCCGTACCGGTCATCCGCAAAACGAAGTGCGTCTTATCGACGTATTGCTGCGCCCGGAAGTGCTGGTCTTTGAGCCGCTGTGGACGGTGATCCCCGGCAACAAAGCGATTCTGCCGATCCTCTGGTCGCTGTTCCCGCACCATCGTTACCTGCTGGATACCGATTTCACTGTTAATGATGAACTGGTGAAAACAGGTTACGCAGTGAAACCGATCGCCGGTCGCTGTGGCAGCAATATCGACCTCGTCAGCCATCATGAAGAGGTGCTGGACAAAACCAGCGGTAAATTTGCCGAGCAGAAAAACATCTATCAGCAACTGTGGTGTTTGCCGAAAGTGGACGGTAAATACATTCAGGTATGTACCTTCACCGTTGGCGGCAACTACGGTGGGACGTGTTTGCGCGGTGATGAATCACTGGTCATCAAAAAAGAGAGTGATATTGAACCGTTAATTGTGGTGAAAAAGTAATACATGTTGTAGCAACCCCGTACTGATTATGAAGAATAATCAGTACGGGGATTAATCAAAATATTCAATATTTATATATTCCAATATTTATTCATTTCATATGTGAATATATTAACCAGTGGAATACCTGTGTTTTGATTATTTCTAAAGGTTTTGAATGAATGCTTATTGTCTGATACACAAGAAATAACACTCTTTTTATCGTTAAAAAATGATATTTCACTTTGCCCATGCCGTTAAAGTCACTGATAATGCGTCCGTTCGTAAATTCAAAATGGCGTAATCTAATATATGCTAAATTTATTTGGTGATGCTGCCAACTTACTGATTTAGTGTATGATGGTGTTTTTGAGGTGCTCCAGTGGCTTCTGTTTCTATCAGCTGTCCCTCCTGTTCAGCTACTGACGGGGTGGTGCGTAACGGCA
>NZ_JAENDM010000030.1:0-52169 GCF_019375075.1 Escherichia sp. XD33 | reverse complement strand
GCGGCGTTTACTGGAAAACTCACTGTCGGCAAAAGTCAGTTGCTGGCTCATCCGGTTACTCATTCTGGGTTCAGGTTACAACACGATGATCTCACATCTCGGACTTATTCGCACCTTCCTTAAATCTGGCGCACTGGAGGCAACCGCATTAATCAACGTGAAATACGACTAATAACAAGCAAGACGAGCAAGTGGCTAATAATAAAAAATAACAAGGTGTCTGCATTTCCCCCTCATGATGAGGGGGCTTTTTTTAGCGATGATAAAAAATCTCACCGTCGTAGGCTTTAATGATTTTACCGTCGGTGTCGCTGATCAACACGTACGCGCCACCCATATAGGTCCAGTGCGTCCCGGCATCAGGCGCGGGCAGGTTACGCAACTGCCACTGCTTAATGTTGTACTCATCGGTACGGTACATTTCTGGTACGGTGTCCCCTGGTTTGAAATGCTTAAAGTCAGCAATGAAACTACTTAACTCATACTTAGAAATTCCCGAGGTATTGGTCGAACCCGCGGTGGCTGGTGCGGCCCAGGCGGCACTGGTAACCAGCAAAAGCGCACCCAGCAACATCTTATTTTTAATGGTCATAAACTCTCCACTTTGGGGATCTGTAATATCAGTCGCATATCTTTCCTGCCATACAATATAACTGACAAGCGATATTTTGTTAGTGATCCCATGATTTCGTAAAAAGTGTAAATGAAAGGATGCCCTAAAAGCATCCTTAGCGAGCAGAGAGTCAGCGGAAATAGCTGATTTAAGAATCATCCTGGGCTGAAGATAACATGCAAGCCTAAAGGATTGAGTTATCGCATTATGCCCATGAAGCCATGTACGCCCATATACACACCGACTAAGCCAATCAACAGACTGGAAAAATAGGGGGCGCGTTTAGCGAGAGTGTTAAATCCGCTCCAGCGTTTTGCGACCTGCTGAACGCTGATTGCTGCGCCAACGCCTACGGTGACAAGCGTTAACGCCAGGCCAATGCTGAAACTGACGACCAGTGTTGCGCCCAGTGTCAGGGCTTTCAACTGAATGCATATCAACAGCACGGTAATTGCTGCCGGGCAGGGGATAAGGCCACCGGTTAAGCCAAATAACAAAATTTGCCAGTTGGTGACCTCTCTACCATCAAAGCGTCGTTTAATGTCATTGGCATGGGCTCGTGCATGGGCATCCTGATACTCGCCATGTTCGTGATGGTGATGATGTCCATGGTCGTGGTGATGTTCGTGATCGTGATGATGATGCTCATAATCATGCCCGTGCATATTCTCCAGCCAGTTGCGTTCGCCGCGCCAGGTACGCCAGAACATCCAGAACGCGGTGCTAATAATGATCACTGCGGAAATCAGCTGGAGCCACGGTTCTGCTGATTGAGCAGTAAAGCGCTTGCTGATCACCATCCCGCCAAAGGCAATTAACCAGACCACTGCGGTATGCGAAATAGTTGCTGCCAGTCCGAGCATCACCGCTTGTTTAATGGTGCCTTTGATGGCGATGATAAACGCCGCCATCATCGTTTTTGAGTGCCCTGGTTCCAGGCCATGAAGCGCACCAAGTAAGATGGCGCTGGGGATGAAGAACCAGGCGTTTCCTTGCTGAAGAAGAGTTGTAAATTCGGTCATGATAATAATTCTTAGTATTAATTCGGCAATCTGATTCTACTCCCCCCCAGTACCTGATACTACCCCCCAGTAGATTAATAGTGCTATGATTTTTCATATTCTTGTTAACCAGGTGTTGCCATGTCTCATACAATCCGTGATAAACAGAAACTGAAAGCGCGTGCCAGTAAGATTCAGGGCCAGGTCGTGGCGCTCAAGAAAATGCTCGACGAGCCGCACGAATGCGCTGCAGTTTTACAACAGATTGCTGCTATCCGTGGCGCGGTAAACGGTCTGATGCGGGAAGTGATTAAAGGTCATCTGACGGAACACATCGTTCACCAGGGGGATGAGCTAAAACGTGAAGAAGATCTGGATGTCGTTCTGAAGGTGCTGGATTCATATATCAAATAATTTATTAACGCGATTGTAAAACTGCCGTTTTTCCTCGTTTACAACGCGTGCGCTGGACATTACCATCCTCCTCTGCGATTTATCATCGCAACCAAACGACTCGGGGTGCCCTTCTGCGTGAAGGCTGAGAAATACCCGTATCACCTGATCTGGATAATGCCAGCGTAGGGAAGTCACGGACCACCAGGTCATTGCTTCTTCACGTTATGGCAGGAGCAAACTATGCAAGTCGACCTGCTGGGTTCAGCGCAATCTGCGCACGCGTTACACCTTTTTCACCAACATTCCCCTCTTGTGCACTGCATGACCAATGATGTGGTGCAAACCTTTACCGCCAATACCTTGCTGGCGCTCGGTGCATCGCCAGCGATGGTTATCGAAACCGAAGAGGCCAGTCAGTTTGCGGCTATCGCCAGTGCCTTGTTGATTAACGTTGGCACACTGACGCAGCCACGCGCTCAGGCGATGCGTGCTGCCGTTGAGCAAGCAAAAAGCTCTCAAACACCCTGGACGCTTGATCCAGTAGCGGTGGGTGCGCTCGATTATCGCCGCCATTTTTGTCATGAACTTTTATCTTTTAAACCGGCAGCGATACGTGGTAATGCTTCGGAAATCATGGCATTAGCTGGCATTGCTAATGGCGGACGGGGAGTGGATACCACTGACGCCGCAGCTAACGCGATACCCGCTGCACAAACACTGGCACGGGAAACTGGCGCAATCGTCGTGGTCACTGGCGAGATGGATTATGTTACCGATGGACATCGTATCATTGGTATTCACGGTGGTGATCCGTTAATGACCAAAGTGGTAGGAACTGGCTGTGCATTATCGGCGGTTGTCGCTGCCTGCTGTGCGTTACCAGGCGATACGCTGGAAAATGTCGCATCTGCCTGTCACTGGATGAAACAAGCCGGAGAACGCGCAGTCGCCAGAAGCGAGGGGCCAGGCAGTTTTGTTCCACATTTCCTTGATGCGCTCTGGCAATTGACGCAGGAGGTGCAGGCATGAAACGAATTAACGCTCTGACGATTGCCGGTACTGATCCGAGTGGTGGTGCGGGGATTCAGGCCGATCTTAAAACCTTCTCGGCACTTGGCGCTTATGGTTGCTCAGTTATTACTGCACTGGTGGCGCAAAATACCCGTGGCGTACAGTCGGTGTATCGCATTGAGCCTGATTTTGTCGCCGCCCAGCTCGATTCGGTGTTCAGCGATGTGCGAATCGATACCACTAAAATCGGTATGCTGGCGGAAACCGATATTGTTGAAGCGGTGGCAGAACGGTTGCAACGTTATCAGATCCAAAACGTGGTACTCGACACCGTTATGCTGGCAAAAAGCGGCGACCCGCTGCTTTCACCTTCGGCGGTTGCTACGCTGCGCAGTCGATTATTGCCACAGGTTTCATTAATAACGCCAAACTTGCCCGAAGCTGCCGCCTTGCTCGACGCGCCACACGCGCGCACCGAACAGGAAATGCTGGAACAAGGGCGATCGCTGTTGGCGATGGGCTGTGGCGCAGTGCTAATGAAAGGTGGTCATCTGGATGATGAGCAAAGCCCGGACTGGCTGTTTACCCGCGAGGGTGAACAACGGTTTACCGCACCGCGCATTATGACCAAAAACACCCACGGCACTGGTTGTACACTCTCTGCGGCGTTGGCTGCACTACGCCCGCGCCATACAAACTGGGCTGACACCGTACAGGAGGCAAAAAGCTGGCTTTCATCGGCGTTAGCCCAGGCCGACACGCTGGAAGTTGGTCACGGTATTGGTCCGGTTCACCACTTCCACGCCTGGTGGTGAGCACCGTACTATAGCTGCTTTGGTTATTGTCAGCCTTTGGCACTGACATTCAGGGATGAAACCAATGCAGCTAAGAATTACCAGTCGAAAAAAACTCACCTCTCTATTATGCGCTCTTGGGCTAATTTCCATCATTGCAATTTATCCGCGTCAGACGGTGAATTTTTTCTATTCGACAGCAGTTCAGATTAAAGACTACATCCACTTCTACGGTTATCGCCCGGTTAAATCTTTCGCAATTCGCATTCCTGCCAGTTATACCATTCACGGAATAGATGTTTCGCGCTGGCAGGAGCGGATCGACTGGCAGCGGGTGGCAAAAATGCGCGACAACGGTATCCGCTTACAGTTTGCTTTTATTAAGGCGACGGAAGGCGAAAAGCTGGTGGACCCCTATTTTTCGCGTAACTGGCAACTAAGCCGCGAAAATGGCATGCTGCGTGGGGCGTATCATTATTTCTCCCCGTCGGTATCCGCTTCAGTTCAGGCGCGATTATTTCTGCAAACGGTGGATTTCTCACAAGGCGATTTCCCTGCCGTGCTGGACGTAGAAGAACGGGGAAAATTATCGGCAAAAGAATTACGCAAGCGGGTAAGTCAGTGGCTAAAAATGGTAGAAAAACGCACGGGAAAAAAGCCGATTATTTACTCAGGAGCCGTTTTTTATCACACGAATCTGGCGGGCTATTTTAATGAATATCCGTGGTGGGTGGCTCACTATTATCAACGTTGTCCGGACAATGACGGAATGGCCTGGCGCTTCTGGCAGCATTCCGACCGTGGACAGGTAGATGGCATCAATGGTCCGGTGGATTTTAATGTGTTTAATGGCACGGTGGAGGAGTTGCAGGGATTCGTTGATGGGATTAAAGAAACGCCTTAAATAAGAAGCAGTGATATACTCCCACCAGACTCCCTGGCAGGAAAAAGACAAATGGAACAAGCGCATACCCAGCTGATTGCCCAACTGAACGAGCGTATTTTAGCTGCGGATAACACGCCGCTTTATATTAAGTTTGCCGAAACGGTAAAAAATGCCGTGCGCAGCGGGGTGCTGGAGCATGGCAATATTTTGCCCGGTGAGCGTGATTTAAGTCAGTTAACCGGCGTTTCGCGCATTACGGTGCGCAAGGCGATGCAGGCGCTGGAAGAAGAGGGTGTGGTGACGCGTTCGCGCGGTTACGGCACGCAGATCAACAACATCTTCGAATACTCGTTGAAAGAAGCGCGAGGTTTTTCTCAGCAGGTGGTATTGCGCGGGAAAAAGCCCGATACGCTATGGGTTAACAAGCGTGTCGTGAAATGTCCCGAAGAAGTCGCGCAGCAGCTGGCGGTCGAAGCAGGAAGTGATGTCTTTTTGCTTAAGCGTATTCGCTATGTCGATGAAGAAGCGGTATCGATTGAGGAATCGTGGGTTCCGGCGCATTTAATTCATGATGTTGATGCCATCGGGATTTCACTTTATGACTATTTCCGCAGCCAGCACATTTACCCACAACGTACACGTTCCCGCGTTAGCGCCCGGATGCCGGATGCCGAGTTTCAGTCACATATTCAGTTAGATAGCAAAATACCGGTGCTGGTGATCAAGCAAGTGGCGCTTGACCAACAGCAACGGCCTATTGAGTACAGCATTAGCCACTGTCGCAGCGATCTATACGTTTTTGTGTGCGAGGAGTAGTTCCTCGCGCGTTGGCGCACAATCACCGCCCCGATGCCCGACAACCCACGACGCCACTGCATTGCCCAGTAATACGGCATCCGCCAGTGGCAGACCAGAGGCCAGCCCGGCAAGTACGCCACCTGCATGACTGTCGCCCGCCCCAATGGTGTCTACAACTTGCGTTGGAAATGCCGGAATGCAGCCAGAAGCGTCGTTGCTGAAATACCATGCACCCTCTTTATCGAGACGAACGATCAACGGCGCGGCAAATTTCTCCTGCCATTGCTTGCCAAGTGTTGTTATCTCTGCGGATAAAGCAAAACGTTCGGCGGCAATCTCAGCCTCTTGACGATTGAGTGATACTAAAGGTCGACAGGCCATGATCCGCGCCAGTAATGCGTCCGGGATATCGCCGATACGTGGGCCAAAATCGATAAACGGCGTCACGTCTTGCAGCTTTTCCAGCCATTCCACTAACAATTCGCCGCAGGGCGAGGCCAGTTGATAACCGGAAAAATAGAGCAGGCTGCCAGGCGCAACGGTTAATCGCGCCAGCCACTGGCGATTCCACTGATTTTCCACACCGCTGAATGACATAAAAGTGCGTTCGCCATCCGGCTCAACCAGCGCCAGACACCAGCCGTTATCGCCTTCGGCGTTATCGATCAGGCTGATTAACCCCTCTTTCGCCATCCGGTTGCGAATAATCTCCGCCCACACGCCCTGACCGAGCGGCAAGGCATTACCCGCTTCGATGCCGAGGCGCTTTAACGCCACGGCAATATTCAGTGCGCAGCCGCCAACGTTAACGCTCTGCTGCTTCAGTTCGATATCGCACCCACGCCAGGGGAGGGCATAAGCGTCGGCGATCACATCAATGACCGCCGCGCCGACGACCATCACCGGCTGACGCGAGGTTAATTCAGGCAGCAGCGTGTGTAATCGAGCGCCGCTCATACCGCCTCCCGTTGTTGACGATATTTCGCCAGCGCTGTGGCATAGCGGTTGAAATCAAGCTGATTTACCGCATCCAGTTCCGCCTTTAATGCAGGATCGATAGCGTTAACGCCATGCAACGCGCCGCAAATCGCCGTCGCCATAGCGCCGATGGTGTCTGTGTCGCCGCCAAGGTTAGCGCACAGGACGGCGCAGCGATTCGGGTCGGTTTGTGCCAGTTCAACCAGCGCAATGGCGCACGGAACGGACTCAATAGTGCTGGTACCTGCGCCAACGACCTGGTAAAGCTGTTCGCTGGCGGATTCGGTGCCGTCGGCATTGCGCACAATTTTCAGCGCAATCTCCAGACGTGCTGCCAGTGAGGCGCTGAAGGTAGTGATGCGTTTTTGCTGTGCATGTCGCGCAATTGAAGGCAGTGAATCTACAATCGCTGACCAGCTTTCTCCGTCAATGGCACGAGAAATCGCCCATGCGATGACTACCGCGCCTGCAACCGCCAGATCGGATTTATGGGTCGGGCTGGACGCCAGCGCCACATCATCAATAAAGGAATCAACATCGTGCGCCGGAAGCAAACAACCTAATGGCGAGACGCGCATCGCTGCGCCGTTGGTCACGCCGTTGTTTTCCAGTTCAGCAATGGGTTTACCGTCGCGAATGGCGTTAAGCGCAATCTTCGAGGTCGGACCAAGTACGTTTTTGTTAAAGGCGTCGAAACGCAGCGCCCAGTCGAGAATATTACGCCCAATCAGATTCGGATCGATCTTGCCTTCACGTTCCAGTAACGCATCCGCCAGACACAGCGCCATCGAGGTATCGTCGGTGAATTCGGCGCGGTTAAAATAACAGGCCGCGTTATTCTCCTTTGGTCCAGGAAGAAAACGGTCAATCCAGCCAAAGTGTGCTTTAACGCGGCTGCGTGGCCAAAGCTCGGAGGGCATCCCCATCGCATCCCCTAACGCCTGCCCATAAAGAGCACCGAGAATACGTTCTGTTTTCATTTAACTTCCCCTTGTGTCAACGCAATATCGCGATCATCGACCTTGATAGCCGTAATTTCGTTGTCGGATTCGCGGAAAAAAATCATGAACAGCACGGCGATAATGGCAATCATCACCGCGCCGAAAGTCCACATCCCGGACCAGTTGAAAGTCAGTCCGTTTACCGGTTCCTGATAAGCGAACATCTTTTCCATCATCACACCGCCAAGACGATAGCCGAGCAAACTGCCGAAGCCCTGGCAGCAGAGCGTGATCAGCCCCTGCGCAGCGGTACGCATATGCACGGGGGCTTTTTTATCGACATAGATGTAAGCGGTAACGTAGTAAAAATCGTAACTTACGCCGTGAAGCAAAATACCGAGGAACAGTAACGCGTAGGTGAAATATTCATCCGCACTACCGTAAATAAAGAAGCCATAGCGGATCGCAGCGGTGACCAGACCAAGCAATAATACCTTTTTGATACCAAAGCGTTTAGTGAAAAACGGCAATGCCAGCATAAAGAAGATTTCAGAGAACTGGCCGAGCGTCATCCAGCCGGTGGCGTTTTTCATGCCAACTTCGGTCAGATAACCGTTGGCAAAGATGTAATAGAACGCTAGTGGCATCGCAAACAGGAATGAACAGAAGAAAAAGACGAGGAAGTTTTTATCGCGCAGCAGGATCAGCGCATCCAGGCCGAGCATGACTTTAATATCCATTTTGCCGGTGCTTTTTGGTGGCGTGTCGGGCAGGAAAAACGCAAACACACCGAGCAGAGCAGAACTTCCGGCGGTAATCAGCAGCGGGATGTTAGTCGGTGAGATATCGGCATACCCCAGTATTTGCGGCAAGAAACCACATGCCAGACCGGAGGCAATCCAGCCGATAGTGCCCATCACACGAATGCGCGGGAAATCACGCTCAACATCCGGCACGTTGGCAAAAGCGATGCTGTTAGTCAGCGCAATGGTCGGCATATAGGTTAGCGAGTAGGCCAGCAGTAACGGGAAGAACCCGGCAAAAGTGGTCTGTTGCGCAGCGAAATACATCAGCAGCGCGCCTGCGAACATCAATACCGCCAGCACTTTCTGCGCCGAGAAAAAGCGGTCAGTGATGGAGCCAACCAGAATTGGCGACAGGATCGCCGCAATGGCGGTACAGGCATACGACCAGCCAATTTCTCCGGCACTAAAACCGCTTTTACTTAACCACAACCACAATGGCACAAACCACGCGCCCCAGATAAACCATTCAACAAACATCATGAACGACAGCTTTGCTGTTGTTTTCATCTTTTAATTCCTTCATGACAGGTAATGTAAGGTACGCGATGACAATACCACTTAATAATACCTTTTAAATACCTTTGCGGTGAAAACTTGACCGCGCTAACATTTTTTCTGATGAATCGAGCCAACAGAAAACGCTGAAAAAACATCCAAAAGATGGAAAAACTCGCCCGTAACGACCAGGATTATGATTGCCCGCAAAAGGCGGGCCAGGAAAATCCATAGCCGATATCCAATCGGAATTTACGGGAGCATAGTAATGACAGATATTGCGCAGTTGCTTGGCAAAGACGCCGACAACCTTTTACAGCACCGTTGTATGACTATTCCTTCTGACCAGCTTTATCTCCCCGGACATGACTACGTAGACCGCGTGATGATTGACAATAATCGCCCGCCTGCGGTGTTACGTAATATGCAGACGTTGTACAACACCGGGCGTCTGGCTGGCACAGGATATCTTTCTATTCTGCCGGTTGACCAGGGCGTTGAGCACTCTGCCGGAGCTTCATTTGCTGCTAACCCGCTCTACTTTGACCCGAAAAACATTGTTGAACTGGCGATCGAAGCGGGCTGTAACTGTGTGGCGTCAACTTACGGCGTGCTGGCGTCGGTATCGCGGCGTTATGCGCATCGCATTCCATTCCTCGTCAAACTTAATCACAACGAGACGCTAAGTTACCCGAATACCTACGATCAAACGCTGTATGCCAGCGTGGAGCAGGCGTTCAACATGGGCGCGGTTGCGGTTGGTGCGACTATCTATTTTGGCTCGGAAGAGTCACGTCGCCAGATTGAAGAAATTTCTGCGGCTTTTGAACGTGCGCACGAGCTGGGCATGGTGACAGTGCTGTGGGCCTATTTGCGTAACTCCGCCTTTAAGAAAGATGGCGTTGATTACCATGTTTCCGCCGACCTGACTGGTCAGGCGAACCATCTGGCGGCGACCATTGGCGCGGACATCGTCAAACAGAAAATGGCGGAAAATAACGGCGGTTATAAAGCGATTAATTACGGTTATACCGACGATCGCGTGTACAGCAAGTTAACCAGCGAAAACCCGATTGATCTGGTGCGTTATCAGTTAGCTAACTGCTATATGGGCCGGGCTGGGTTGATAAACTCCGGCGGTGCTGCGGGCGGTGAAACTGACCTCAGTGATGCAGTGCGTACTGCGGTTATCAACAAACGCGCTGGCGGAATGGGGCTGATTCTTGGACGTAAAGCGTTCAAGAAATCGATGGCTGACGGCGTGAAACTGATTAACGCCGTGCAGGACGTTTATCTCGATAGCAAAATTACTATCGCCTGATACGCCTTATACGAACAACACCACCCCGTAGGACGGATAAGGCGTTTACGCTGCATCCGGCAACCTATGCCTGATGCGACGCTGAAGCGTCTTATCATGCCTACATAGCACTGCCACGTATGTTTACACCGCATCCGGCATAAAAACACGCGCACTTTGCTACGGCTTCCCTATCGGGAGGCCGTTTTTTTGCCTTTCACTCCTCGAACAATTTTCATATTGTCGTTTTTGTGATCGTTATCTCGATATTTAAAAACAAATAATTTCATTATATTTTGAAATCGAAAACAAACGACAGAATATGAAAATGTACGTGGTATCGACAAAGCAGATGCTGAACAACGCACAGCGCGGCGGTTATGCGGTTCCGGCATTCAATATTCACAATCTCGAAACGATGCAAGTGGTGGTAGAAACCGCTGCCAACCTGCATGCGCCGGTCATCATCGCCGGAACGCCTGGCACATTTACTCATGCTGGTACAGAAAATCTGTTGGCGCTGGTCAGCGCGATGGCGAAGCAATATCACTATCCACTGGCAATTCATCTCGACCATCACACGAAATTTGACGATATCGCTCAGAAGGTTCGTTCTGGCGTGCGCTCAGTCATGATTGACGCCTCGCATTTGCCTTTTGCGCAAAATATTTCACGGGTCAAAGAGGTGGTGGATTTTTGCCATCGCTTTGATGTCAGCGTCGAGGCGGAGCTGGGGCAACTTGGCGGCCAGGAAGATGATGTGCAAGTCAATGAAGCCGATGCGTTGTACACCAACCCCGCTCAGGCGCGTGAATTTGCCGAGGCAACCGGAATTGATTCCCTGGCGGTCGCCATCGGCACGGCTCATGGGATGTATGCCAGCGCACCGGCGCTTGATTTTTCTAGACTGGAGAACATTCGCCAGTGGGTGAACTTACCGCTGGTGCTGCATGGCGCGTCAGGGTTATCGACTAAGGATATTCAGCAAACCATCAAACTGGGGATATGCAAAATCAACGTTGCAACGGAGCTGAAAAATGCCTTCTCGCAGGCGTTAAAAAATTACCTGACCGAGCACCCTGAAGCGACCGATCCCCGGGATTATTTGCAGTCGGCTAAATCCGCAATGCGCGATGTGGTGAGCAAAGTGATTGCCGATTGTGGCTGCGAGGGCAGGGCATAACGCACCTGCCATTTAACAAGGAAAAAACATGAAAACGTTAATTGCCCGGCATAAAGCTGGTGAACATATCGGCATATGTTCAGTCTGTTCTGCCCATCCGTTGGTTATCGAAGCGGCGCTGGCATTTGATCGCAACAGCACGCGCAAAGTGCTGATTGAAGCAACGTCAAACCAGGTCAATCAATTTGGCGGTTATACCGGAATGACACCGGCAGACTTTCGCGAATTTGTTTTTACGATTGCCGATAAAGTTGGGTTTGCACGCGAACGCATTATTCTCGGCGGCGATCATCTGGGGCCAAACTGCTGGCAGCAAGAAAATGCGGATGCGGCGATGGAAAAATCCGTCGAGCTGGTAAAGGAATATGTTCGTGCCGGCTTCAGTAAAATTCATCTTGATGCGTCAATGTCCTGCGCGGGGGATCCCATACCGTTAGCACCAGAAACGGTTGTGGAACGAGCTGCTGTGCTTTGCTTTGCTGCGGAAAGTGTGGCGACAGATTGCCAGCGTGAGCAACTGAGCTATGTCATTGGCACCGAAGTTCCGGTTCCGGGCGGTGAGGCCAGCGCCATTCAGTCAGTACACATCACCCATGTTGAAGATGCCGCCAATACTTTACGTACGCATCAAAAGGCCTTTATTGCCCGTGGGCTGACAGAGGCGTTAACACGTGTGATTGCCATCGTGGTGCAGCCGGGTGTGGAATTTGATCACAGCAATATTATCCATTATCAGCCGCAGGAAGCGCAGCCGCTGGCGCAATGGATAGAAAACACCCGAATGGTTTATGAAGCACATTCTACCGATTACCAGACCCGGACGGCTTATTGGGAATTAGTCCGCGATCACTTTGCAATATTGAAAGTCGGTCCCGCATTAACCTTTGCTTTACGCGAGGCGATATTTGCACTGGCACAAATTGAGCAGGAACTTATCGCCCCTGAAAATCGCAGCGGTTGCCTGGCGGTAATTGAAGAAGTGATGCTCGACGAACCGCAATACTGGAAAAAATATTATCGTACGGGTTTTAACGATTCATTACTGGATATTCGTTACAGCCTGTCGGATCGTATTCGTTATTACTGGCCGCATAGTCGGATTAAAAATAGCGTCGATACGATGATGGTGAATCTTGAAGGCGTGGACATCCCACTGGGCATGATTAGTCAGTATCTTCCCAAACAATTTGAACGCATTCAGTCCGGGGAATTATCAGCAATACCGCATCAGCTGATTATGGATAAAATTTATGATGTTTTGCGCGCCTATCGCTACGGCTGTGCGGAATAAGGACGGTATATGACTAACCTGTTTGTTCGTAGCGGAATTTCTTTTGTCGATCGTAGCGAAGTTTTAACCCATATCGGTAATGAGATGCTCGCCAAAGGTGTGGTTCATGATACCTGGCCACAGGCATTAATTGCCAGAGAAGCAGAATTCCCTACCGGGATAATGCTTGAGCAGCACGCTATTGCAATACCGCATTGTGAGGCGATTCATGCTAAGTCGTCAGCCATTTATCTGTTAAGGCCAACAAATAAAGTTCATTTTCAGCAAGCGGATGATGATAACGACGTGGCGGTATCGTTGGTTATTGCGTTGATTGTGGAAAATCCGCAGCAGCAATTGAAACTTTTACGCTGTTTATTTGGCAAGTTACAACAGCCCGATATCGTCGAGACACTAATCACTCTTCCTGAAACCCAGTTAAAGGAATACTTCACAAAGTATGTTTTAGATTCAGACGAATAAATCCCTCTGTAACAATAAAAAGGACTATTTATGAAACGCAAGATTATTGTCGCTTGCGGAGGCGCGGTTGCGACCTCTACGATGGCGGCGGAAGAAATTAAAGAGTTGTGTCAGAATCATAATATTCCTGTTGAATTAATCCAGTGTCGGGTTAATGAAATAGAAACCTATATGGATGGTGTGCATTTGATATGCACCACTGCCAAAGTGGATCGTAGTTTTGGCGATATTCCGTTAGTTCACGGCATGCCTTTTATTTCTGGTATCGGTATCGAAGCATTACAAAATAAAATTCTGACTATCTTACAGGGGTGACCTATGTTTTCAGAAGTCATGCGTTATATTCTCGACCTCGGCCCTACGGTGATGCTGCCGATTGTCATCATTATTTTTTCTAAAATATTAGGCATGAAGGCAGGCGATTGCTTTAAAGCGGGTCTGCATATCGGGATTGGCTTTGTTGGCATTGGCCTTGTGATTGGCTTAATGCTGGATTCCATTGGCCCGGCGGCGAAAGCGATGGCGGAAAATTTCGACCTGAATCTGCATGTGGTCGATGTTGGCTGGCCGGGCTCTTCACCAATGACCTGGGCGTCGCAAATTGCGCTGGTGGCGATTCCGATTGCGATTCTGGTTAACGTGGCCATGTTACTGACCCGTATGACGCGGGTGGTAAATGTTGATATCTGGAATATCTGGCATATGACCTTCACCGGCGCGTTGCTGCATCTGGCAACCGGTTCATGGATGATAGGGATGGCAGGTGTGGTAATTCACGCGGCGTTTGTTTATAAGCTCGGCGACTGGTTTGCCCGCGATACCCGAAATTTCTTTGAGCTGGAAGGTATTGCTATTCCGCACGGTACGTCGGCGTATATGGGGCCGATTGCGGTGCTGGTCGATGCTATCATCGAGAAAATCCTAGGCGTTAACCGAATTAAATTTAGCGCCGACGATATTCAGCGCAAATTTGGTCCATTTGGCGAGCCTGTCACCGTGGGTTTTGTGATGGGGCTGATTATCGGCATCCTCGCGGGTTACGATGTCAAAGGTGTATTGCAGCTGGCGGTAAAAACGGCGGCAGTGATGCTGCTAATGCCACGGGTGATTAAACCCATCATGGATGGTTTAACGCCCATCGCTAAGCAGGCTCGTAGTCGTTTACAGGCGAAGTTCGGCGGTCAGGAGTTCCTGATTGGCCTTGATCCGGCGTTGCTGCTGGGACATACGGCGGTGGTATCGGCAAGCCTGATTTTTATCCCACTCACCATTTTAATTGCTGTTTGTGTGCCGGGTAATCAGGTGCTGCCGTTTGGCGATCTTGCCACCATCGGCTTCTTCGTGGCGATGGCGGTCGCCGTGCATCGTGGAAATCTGTTCCGCACCTTAATCTCGGGTGTCATCATTATGAGCATCACCCTGTGGATCGCGACGCAAACTATTGGTTTGCACACCCAACTGGCGGCTAATGCTGGGGCGTTAAAAGCCGGGGGTATGGTGGCTTCAATGGATCAGGGCGGTTCTCCCATTACCTGGTTACTGATTCAGGTTTTCTCCCCGCAAAATATTCCCGGTTTCATTATTATCGGTGCAATTTATCTGACCGGTATTTTCATGACCTGGCGTAGAGCGCGTGGCTTTATTAAACAAGAGAAAGTCGTTCTCGCAGAATAATTTTTACCTGAGGGGGAGGTTATCCCCCTTAACAATCAGGAGTTTTTATGAAATCAGTGGTGAATGATACTGATGGTATCGTGCGCGTTGCAGAAAGCGTCATTCCTGAAATTAAACATCAGGATGAGGTGCGGGTAAAAATTGCCAGCTCGGGCTTATGTGGTTCCGATTTACCCAGGATATTTAAAAATGGTGCACATTATTATCCAATAACGTTAGGCCATGAATTTAGCGGCTATATTGATGCGGTGGGATCCGGTGTTGATGATTTACACCCTGGCGATGCGGTTGCCTGTGTGCCGTTATTACCCTGTTTTACTTGTCCAGAGTGTCTGAAAGGGTTTTATTCCCAGTGCGCAAAATATGATTTTATTGGCTCGCGGCGTGATGGTGGATTTGCTGAATATATTGTCGTTAAGCGAAAAAATGTCTTTGCTCTACCCACGGATATGCCTATTGAGGATGGGGCTTTTATTGAGCCGATTACCGTTGGTCTGCATGCTTTTCATTTAGCGCAAGGTTGTGAGAATAAAAACGTTATTATTATTGGTGCCGGAACCATTGGCCTGCTGGCCATTCAGTGCGCTGTCGCGCTGGGAGCAAAGAGTGTGACGGCGATCGACATTAGTTCAGAAAAACTGGCACTGGCAAAATCTTTCGGTGCGATGCAAACATTTAACAGTAGCGAAATGAGCGCGCCGCAAATGCAGAGCGTTTTACGCGAACTGCGCTTTAATCAGCTTATCCTCGAGACGGCTGGCGTACCGCAAACTGTCGAACTGGCGGTAGAGATTGCCGGTCCTCATGCCCAACTGGCGCTGGTGGGCACGTTGCATCAGGATCTGCATTTAACATCGGCAACGTTTGGCAAAATATTGCGTAAAGAGCTGACGGTTATCGGCAGTTGGATGAACTACTCCAGCCCTTGGCCGGGGCAGGAGTGGGAAACGGCGAGCCGGTTGCTGACAGAACGTAAGTTAAGCCTGGAGCCATTAATCGCTCACCGTGGAAGCTTTGAAAGCTTCGCCCAGGCGGTGCGTGACATCGCTCGTAATGCTATGCCGGGCAAAGTGTTGCTCATTCCCTGAAACCGCGGGCCAGCGTGATGCTGGCCCGGTATTGTGCAAAACAGATCATTCACCAATGGTCCCCCTTCGTTTACACTAGCCACAATTGAATATGGGTAAATGACGATGAATTCATTCGAGCGAAGGAATAAGATCATCCAATTAGTGAATGAACAGGGAACCGTGCTTGTTCAGGATCTGGCGGGAGTATTTGCTGCCTCGGAAGCGACAATCCGTGCCGATTTGCGCTTTCTCGAACAAAAAGGCGTGGTTACGCGCTTTCATGGCGGTGCGGCGAAAATAATGTCTGGTAATAGTGAAACCGAGACCCAGGAAGTCGGGTTTAAAGAGCGATTTCAGCTCGCCAGCGCGCCAAAAAACAGAATAGCGCAGGCGGCAGTCAAAATGATCCACGAAGGGATGACCGTTATTCTCGACAGCGGAAGTACGACAATGCTTATCGCCGAAGGATTAATGACCGCCAAAAATATCACGGTGATTACCAACAGTCTCCCGGCAGCGTTTGCCCTTTCCGAAAATAAAGACATTACTCTGGTCGTCTGTGGTGGCACGGTCCGCCATAAAACGCGCTCGATGCATGGTTCCATTGCCGAGCGTTCATTACAGGATATTAATGCCGATTTAATGTTTGTCGGTGCTGATGGTATTGATGCGGTTAATGGTATTACGACCTTTAATGAAGGTTATTCTATTAGCGGTGCGATGGTCACAGCCGCTAATAAAGTGATTGCCGTTCTCGATTCATCGAAATTTAACCGTCGCGGTTTTAATCAGGTACTACCAATCGAAAAAATTGACATTATTATTACCGATGATGCTGTGTCAGAGGTGGATAAACTGGCATTGCAGAAGACGCGGGTAAAATTAATTACGGTGTAGTATTGTTCTGTATGCCGGATAAGGTGTTTACACCGCATCCGGCATTACGGATTCTCCCTGGTTCAAGAGAGAATAGTTTGATTAACGCAACAGTGGACAATCTGGTGGTAATCGACAACGCAACGCTGCCGGAAGTATTTCAATATGAAAATTTTGCCCACTCAACGGTTCGCCATCAAGATTAAAGGTGATGTCGTGTGGTGCCTGAATATCAAACCACGACGAAGCGCCTTCGATAATATTCGGGTTATCTTCGTCAGATTTTAAGGTTGATACGAGAGCCGGAAGTATTTCATCGCCGGTAAAAATGCGCAGTTGCAGCAAGCCATCGTTAATTAACGCGTTCGGACACAATTGCTGACCGCCACCGGCCTGACGCCCGTTACCAATACCAATGACCAGGGCGTCACCTTGCCAGTGAAAGTTTTCACCGCGGATTTCACAACGGTCCGGTTGCAGAGTATCCATACGCATTAAGCCATGAATGATGTAAGAGACGCTACCCAGCGCGGCTTTTAATTTTTCCGGCGTTTCTGTGGTAATACGCGTCCCAAATCCGCCTGTCGCCATATTAATAAAACAGGTTTGTTTGTTGACCTGCGCCATATCTATCGCAATGGCGTCACCGGCAATTGCCAGTTTCAGCGCCTTATCCAGTGCCTCAGGAATCCCTACACTGGTGGCAAAATCATTGGCGGTTCCTAATGGCAAAATTCCCAGCGCGGGTATGTCATCCCCCTCACACTGAATCAACGCCGTAGAAACTTCATTAATGGTGCCATCGCCACCACCGGCAATCACCGTTGCGACGCCCAACTTCCGGGCCTCCTCTACATATCGTGCGGCATCGCCTTTCTCCCAGGTGACCCGCACATGGATCGTCATTCCTTCCTCACGCAACAGCATAATTGCTTCGCGCAAGGGTAGATTGTCAGTACTTTTGCCATTAAGAATCAGTAAGCTGGCGGGAAATTCTGCCATGATCGTATGTGCCTTTATGATTGGTCTGTAGATAGTGTAGAGCAGAAAACAAAAGGTGGAGTCAGAACAGGATGAAAGTCGGAGGATAAAAAGTCAGTTCAAGTATGGAGGATTCAGTGGTTACCACCAGGAGCTTGCAATGGGGACAGCGAATACTAACGGCTGCCACCGATAAATTTCAAAAAAGAGCATATACCTAATATTCAACTAAACAGTGGCATCTTCAATATAATATATTAAAGCCCCCATGGAGTTACCCTGAAGGGCCTCAATGTCCGTAATTCCTACTTATGTAGGAAATGTTGTACAGAACATTTATTATAATCCTATTCAATTATAATAATCATGCCATTATTATATTTAAACACTAGAGAGTGTCGTTGGTATTTAATGGGGGAAGGTGAGATGAAAAAGATAGCTGCTATATCATTAATTAGTATTTTTATTATGTCTGGTTGTGCTGTGCATAATGATGAGACAAGTATCGGTAAATTTGGTCTTGCATATAAAAGTAATATTCAGCGTAAACTCGATAACCAATACTACACCGAAGCCGAAGCTTCTTTAGCCAGGGGTAGAATATCTGGTGCAGAAAATATAGTAAAAAATGATGCAACTCATTTCTGTGTTACTCAGGGCAAAAAAATGCAAATAGTTGAGCTGAAGACAGAAGGTGTAGGATTACATGGTGTCGCTCGTCTGACATTCAAATGTGGAGAGTGAGAATATTTTTTGGTAAGCGTCAAATATGCGCGTTCTGGCTGTGCGTAGCCGGAACCTGTGGGAGCACGATGCCGATAAGTGAAAGGCATCGTGCTATGAAGGAGGATTCTATCGATGTGGTCAATGGAAGACGGTTACCAGAGATAGGGCTTATGCATAAAAAAATAAGCCCGTGTAAGGGAGATTACACAGGCTAAGGAGGTGGTTCCTGGTACAGCTAGCATTTTATGGGTTATGTTTTTCAGCGAAACGGATGATAACCTTAATAAATGCAGCTGTATGTGATCGGTTTCTAAGAATTTTCCATCCGGGAAAAATAATCGAAATTAATCACTTACCGTGTGGGTTACGCGTGGTTTCCCCGGAGAAATTACGCATCAGCAGAGCGTAATTGAGCTCAAGATCCTGCGGGACCGGGAGCCACACAGTATAACCATCGCCTGGTGCGACCGGCATCGCTTCACCTTTGGCGTTTTCCATGTGCTCAAGGGTAAAGTTAATGTTGCCTTGCGGCGTCATCAGCTCAAGGCTGTCGCCAACGGAGAATTTATTTTTCACCGCTACCGCCGCGAGGTCCCCCTTGCGCTCACCGGTAAACTCACCAACAAACTGCTGGCGGTCAGAAACTGAATAACCGTATTCGTAGTTCTGATAATCGTCGTGAGTATGACGACGCAGGAAACCTTCGGTATAGCCACGATGCGCCAGACCTTCCAGAGTTTCCAGCAGGCTGGTATCGAACGGTTTGCCCGCAGCGGCGTCATCGATAGCTTTACGGTAAACCTGTGCGGTGCGTGCGCAATAGTAGAAAGATTTAGTACGGCCTTCGATTTTCAGCGAATGCACGCCCATTTTGGTCAGGCGTTCTACATGGGCGATGGCGCGCAGATCTTTCGAGTTCATGATGTAAGTGCCGTGCTCATCTTCAAACGCGGTCATATACTCGCCCGGACGCTGGGCTTCTTCGATCATAAACACTTTGTCGGTTGGCGCGCCGATACCCAGCGTCGGCTCAACATTTTGCACCGGAATCGGCTCGTACTTGTGTACGATGTTGCCAACGTCATCTTCTTTCCCTTCCTGGACGTTGTACTCCCAGCGGCAGGCGTTGGTGCAGGTACCCTGGTTCGGATCGCGCTTGTTGATATAGCCAGAGAGCAGGCAGCGACCGGAGTAGGCCATGCACAGTGCGCCGTGAACGAAGATCTCGATCTCCATATCCGGCACCTGATTGCGGATCTCTTCAATCTCTTCCAGCGACAGCTCGCGAGAGAGGATCACGCGGGTCAGGCCCATTTGCTGCCAGAATTTCACCGTCGCCCAGTTTACGGCGTTAGCCTGCACCGAGAGGTGGATCGGCATTTCAGGGAAGTGCTCACGCACCAGCATAATCAGCCCTGGATCGGACATAATCAGCGCATCCGGCCCCATTTCCACCACCGGTTTCAGGTCACGGATAAAGGTTTTCAGCTTGGCGTTGTGCGGTGCAATGTTGACCACGACATAAAACTTTTTCCCCAGCGCGTGGGCTTCATTGATGCCGAGCTGAAGATTTTCGTGGTTGAATTCGTTGTTGCGCACACGCAGGGAGTAACGCGGCTGGCCCGCATAAACAGCATCTGCGCCATAAGCGAAAGCGTAACGCATATTTTTCAGCGTTCCCGCCGGGGAAAGGAGTTCCGGTTTAAACATAATTCTCTCGTTCTGATGACAGGTCAGATCCGCTTCACCTGATGAAGCGGTTAGGGGAGTGCCCCCACTTTAAGGGCGGGCATTGTAGCGCTGTGGGGGGATCTGGTAAAGCGCCGGACGCCAACAACCCACGCCCGGCATCGTAATTACGTATTGTCTTTCACCGTCTGGCTTGTGCCATTGGCTTTAACGGAGGCAATTCCGGTTTCACGAGATTGCGCGGTGGCGTACATCTGGCTGGAGCCGATAATTTGATGATTAGCGGCTTTCAGATTGAAATAGAATTTGCCGTTACTTGCCGTTTTTTTCTCATAGCGTTCTTCTTGCGGGCTGTTGCTACGCACCGACGCGATGCCCTTTTCCGCAGAGGCTTTTGAGGTATAAAGCTCGCTGGTGAGGATAGTCTCACCATTGCCCGCTTTTAGCACAAACCGGTACTGATTATCACTGCTCTTACTGAGTTCAAACCAACCAGCCATAATGACTCCTTGATTGAAATTGTGTATCGAAAACAGCATCTAAAGGTGCTGTTTACCGATTAAAGTATGAGCGATTTTCTGATGCCTGCCAGGGCGGAGAGATAATGTCAGTTTGCTGACCATGCGTGGGATAATGTTGCCGGATCTGGTCTGAACGCCATCTCCGGCTAACAAAATAATGTCGCTAAAACTAAACGATGCGGCAGGCGTCGGCTTCCCAGCGGTAACCGACGCCATAAACGGCGCGGATAAATGACTGTTCGGCGTCGAGAGATTCCAGCTTGCGGCGCAGGTTTTTAATGTGGCTGTCGATGGTGCGGTCGGTTACTACGCGGTAGTCGTCATAAAGATGATTGAGCAATTGCTCGCGGGAGAACACTTTTCCTGGTTCGTGAGAGAGCGTTTTCAGCAGACGAAATTCCGCAGGCGTCAGGTCAAGCATTTTACCGCGCCATGAAGCCTGAAAACGACCTTCGTCGATAATCAACGGGCTTTCAGCATCCTGTTGCTGCAACTCGCGCTGCGGTTTGCAACGGCGCAAAATGGTTTTGACGCGCGCTACCACTTCCCGTGGGCTGTACGGCTTACAGATATAATCATCTGCGCCAATCTCCAGCCCCAGCAGGCGATCGATCTCTTCGATTTTTGCCGTCACCATCACGATCGGAATGTCAGAAAAACGACGAATTTCCCGGCACAGCGTCAGGCCATCGGTGCCAGGGAGCATCAGATCTAACAGGATCAGATCCGGTGGTGTCTGGCGCACATACGGCAGTACCTGATCGCCGTGGCTGATAAGCGTCGGCGCATAGCTCGCAGCACGCAGATAATCAATGAGCAACTGCCCCAGCTTCGGTTCATCTTCCACGATCAAAATACGCGGTGTGTTTTCGTCGATTGGTAACTCGGTCATACTTCTCTCTGTAAATCCCGTTCCAGCGGTAACTCTACTGTAATGCTTACCCCGCCAAAAGGCGAATGGGCAGCAATAATGCGACCATTATGTGCTTCAACAATGTTCAGGCAAATCGCCAGCCCCAGCCCGGAACCGCCGCTGGCACGGTTGCGGGAACCTTCGGTGCGATAAAAACGTTCAAACAATTTTTGTAGCTGATCGTCACTGACACCTGGCGCACTGTCGGCAAAGGTCAGGCGCACCGTTTTGTCGCGCTGCCCGGCAGAGATTTGCAGGCTGCCGCCGCTGTCAGTGTAGCGCAGGCTGTTTTCCAGTAAGTTATTGAATAACTGCATTAAACGGTCGCGATCGCCAAATACGGTAATACTGTCTGGCAGGGAAAATTGCAGTTTCAGGCCACGACTGGCGAATCGTTCGCGAAATGCGCCGCCCGCCACTTCCAGCAGTGGGATCAAATCTACCGGTGCTTTTTGATAGGCGAGAGCGCCTTCATCAGACATCGACAACTGATGGAGATCGTCAACCAGTTTGGTCAGTGTACCGACCTCCGCCTGTAAAGACGCCACCGTCTCCGGCGTGAATTTACGCACGCCATCCTGAATGGCTTCCAGTTCACCGCGCAGCACCGCTAATGGCGTACGCAGTTCGTGAGAAATATCGGCCATAAAATCGCGCCGCATTTGCTGGTTTTTCTCCAGTGTGCTGGCAAGCTGGTTGAAGTCTTGCGCCAGTTTGCCCAGTTCATCTTCACTGGTGGGCGTTACGCGGGTAGTGAAATCGCCCGCCGCCAGTTTGTGCGTGCCATCGACAAGTCGTTTTACCGGTGCCAGTAAACCGCGCGCCAGCAGAAAAGTGGCAAGTGCCGCGAGTAACGTTGCCAGGGCGACAATCAACCAGCTGGTTTGCCGCTGTTGTTTATCGAAATTGATATCAGTATTGCGCGTTAACCGCTCAACGGGGGAGGCGATCACCGCGCCAACTTCCGCACCGTTGACCAGAATGGGTCGCCGTGTACCGTCAGGTGGAATCGGCGCTCGCGGACCAACCAGCACTTTGTTGTTTTGATCAACCACCCAGAACTGGGTACGCCAGCCGTGCGGTGGCATACCCGGGCCGGGTTTATCTTCCGAATTATCGTGTTCAAATGAACGCAGGATCTGAAAGACAAAGCGATCATTGTTGCGCAGGAAGCGCCAGTTGCCATGCTGCGCATACTGCTCGCCAAGCGCATCACTTAACAGTTGTAATCGCTGTTCATTACCATGCTTGATGTAATCAATAAAGCCACGCTCAAAACTGATACGCACCGCCCAGTGCATACTGATCAGCAAGACAATGCAGGTGGCGAAAATCGCCAGAAACAGTTTGCCGGTAATACCGGGTCGCCAGAACTTCATTGCGCGCTCCTTTTTCGCCGCGAAATAGCTACATTTTGATGCGTATCGTTCGGCACTCTGGCAAAGATGAACGCCGGAAGGGCGATGATCAACGCCATGCTAAGCCAGGTGTACATAAAGACGGTTTGTGTGGTGCCGCTGTCGACGCTGACATGCTGTGAACCAAAAAGTCCCAGCAACAGCCCGGCGATAGTGACGCCGATACTCATCGACAATTGCATAATCATCGACAGCAGGCTGTTGCCGCTGCTCGCCAGATTGTCCGGGAGATCTTTCAGCGTCAGGGTGTTCATGGAGGAGAAACGCGTCGAGTTGACCATCCCTTGTAAAAACAGGACGAACGGCAAAACGTAGTACCAGCCCAGCAGGGCGGTAGTCATAAACAACAGGGTGACCAGCGACAGACCCAGCGTGGTCGCTACCAGTACCCGACGATAACCAAAGCGATTCACCACCTGTACCACAATTCGCTTCATTCCCATGCTGCCAAGCACCATCGGGATCATCATCAGTCCGGCATGAAACGGCGAGAAACCGAGGCCAATTTGCAGGAAAACCGGTGTCATAAAGGGCAACATGCCACTGCCAATACGTCCGGCAAAGCTCCCCGCCAGGCCCAGCGAAAAGGTACGAGTACGGAACAGTTTCAGACTGAACAGGGCACGGTTGTTATTTCTGGCGTGCAGCAGATAAAGCACCAGTGCCACC
Organism: Escherichia sp. XD33; assembly: GCF_019375075.1. Taxonomy (NCBI): domain Bacteria; kingdom Pseudomonadati; phylum Pseudomonadota; class Gammaproteobacteria; order Enterobacterales; family Enterobacteriaceae; genus Escherichia; species Escherichia sp. XD33. The sequence continues at coordinate 28,677 of NZ_JAENDM010000030.1, read as the reverse complement.
ACGCCAACTGCGACCAGGCCTGCAATCGTCAGCGGCGATAAACCTGTACCTTTACTGCCGTCCAGCGCCAGGGTTAATACCGCCATGCCAACCGCCAGCAATAAAAATCCGGAGAGATCAAAGCGCCGCGTCTGCATGGTGTAGTTTGGCATTAACAGCAATGTGGCGATCGCACCGATAATCCCCACCGGAATGTTGATCAAAAAGATCCAGTGCCACGATGCGTACTCCACCAGCAGACCGCCGAGCGCCGGACCGAGCAGCGGACCGACCTGACCGGGTAACGTGACAAAGGTCATCGCCGCCATATATTGCTCGCGCGGTACGATTTTCATCACCGTCAATCTGCCGACCGGCACCATCATCGCGCCGCCAACGCCCTGTAACGCGCGTGCCAGCAACAGTTCGTTCAGCGTGCCGGAAAGCGCGCAAAACAGTGAACCGAGAGTAAACAGCACGATGGCGGTAAAGAAAATATTGCGCACGCCGACTTTGTCCGCCAGCCAGCCGCTGGCGGGCAGCATCACCGCCACGGTCAGCACATAAGAGACAATGACCATGTGCATATGCAACGGACTTTCCCCGAGGCTTTGCGCCATTGAGGGAAGGGCGGTGTTTACGATGGTGGTGTCCAGCGACTGCATAAAGAAGCCGAAAGCCACAATCCACAATTGCCAACGGGTGCTGTCGGGAAGATCTGTCATTTACTCGGTTACCGTTTGTTTAGGTTTACGCGAAAAACGCAGCCGCAGACGGTCGAAAAAGAGATACACCACCGGCGTGGTATACAGCGTAAGGAGCTGGCTCATTACCAGTCCGCCGACAATGGTGATCCCCAGGGGGTGCCGCAGCTCCGAGCCGTCGCCGCCCGACAATACCAGCGGCAGCGCACCAAACAGCGCCGCCAGGGTAGTCATCATAATCGGGCGAAAACGCAGCAGACAGGCCTGGAAAATAGCTTCCTGCGGCGTCAGGTTACCGTGCCGTTGGGCTTCAAGCGCAAAATCGACCATCATAATGGCGTTTTTCTTCACGATGCCGATTAATAGCATGATCCCTATCAGGGCGATTAGGCTGAACGGGGCATTGAACAGCTCCAGCGCCAACAGCGCTCCAACGCCCGCCGAGGGCAGGGTGGAGAGAATCGTCAGCGGATGTACGTAACTCTCGTAAAGGATACCCAGCACGATATACACCGTGGCGATGGCGGCGATAATCAGGATCACCTGCGAGTTCATCGTCTCCTGGAACACCTGCGCCGTGCCGGCAAAACTGCCGCGCACCGTCGAAGGCACACCAAGCTGGGTCATTGCGCGATCGATCGCCGCACTGGCGTCCGAGAGCGATTTTCCGGTCGGCAGGTTAAACGAAATGGTCGAGGCCGCCGATAATCCCTGATGATTCACCGATAGTGGGGCATTCGCCGGTTGCCATTTAGCGAAATACGACAGCGGGATCGCTTTGCCTTCGTTATTGATAACGAACATTTTTTCCAGCGCACTGATGTCCTGGGTATAGCGCGGATCCACTTCCATCACCACTTTATACTGGTTCATCGGCTGGTAAATGGTCGAGATTTGCCGCTGACCGAAGGCGTTATTTAACAGACTGTTGGCGGCTTGTACGTCGATTCCCAGCCGTGCCATGGTGTCGCGGTCGTAAACCAGATTCATCTCCGCGCCGTTATCCTGCTGATCGGAGTTCACGTCCGCCAGTTCCGGCAACGTCGCCAGTTTTTTGCGGATTTTCGGCTCCCATTCTCGCAGTGCCGCCAGGTCGTCGGATAACAACGTGTACTGGTAGCTGGCGTTCGACTGACGCCCACCAACGCGAATATCCTGTACCGCCATCAGGAACAGATTCGCCCCCGGTTCTTTCGCCAGTTTTACGCGCAGACGGTCGATAATTTGCTGCGCCGTTTCGCTGCGTTCGTCGCGTGGCTTGAGGGTGATAAACATCATCCCGCTGTTCACTCGCGAACCGCCTGTAAAGCCGGTGACATTATCCACTGCCGGATCGTCACGGATAATTTTCATGAAATCCTGCAACTTACCGCGCATCGCCTGAAACGAAATACTCTGATCCGCCTGAATCCCGCCCATCAACACGCCAGTGTCCTGCTCCGGGAAGAAGGTTTTCGGGATCGAGATATACAGCCAGATATTCAGCGCAATGGTGCCAAGCAGCACCACGCCCACCAGACGGGTATGATTGAGCACCCATTTCAGTGACTTGCCGTAGCCTTGTTGCAGGGCTACCAACATGCGACCAAAACCACGCAGTCGCTTTTGCTCGCGCGGCTTGCTGGCTTTCAGCATCCAGCCACACATCATTGGCGTTAATGTCAGAGAAACCAGCAACGATATACCAATGGCGACAGAAAGCGTCACGGCAAATTCGCGTAACAGTCGGCCCGGCAATCCGCCCATCAACAGCAGCGGCAGGAACACCGCCACCAGTGACAGACTCATCGACAGCACCGTAAAACCGACTTCGCGAGTACCTTGCAGTGCGGCTTGCAACGGTTTCATTCCCGCTTCCAGATGACGTGCAATGTTTTCCAGCACCACGATGGCGTCATCCACCACGAAACCAGTAGCGATGGTGAGCGCCATTAACGAAAGGTTATTGAGACTGAATCCGCACAGGTACATCGCCGCAAACGTACCAATCAGCGAAACCGGCACCGAAACGGCGGGAATAATAGTGGCGCGACCCGAGCGCAGGAATAAAAACACCACCAGAATCACCAGCGCCACCGAGATAATCAGCGTTTGCTCGACTTCTTCCAGCGAGGCGCGAATGGTGGGGGAGCGATCCTGGGCAATTTGCAGATCAATCGCCGCCGGAATGGTTTCCTGCAACTCCGGTAATTTTGCCCGGATGCTGTCAACCGTCTGGATAATATTGGCTTCTGGCAGTTTGCGGATCATCAGTAAAATAGCCGGTTTGGCGTTGGTCATCCCGGCGTTGCGCACATCCTGCACTGAGTCGATCACCGTCGCCACATCGCCCAGACGAACCGCGCCGCCGTTGTTGTAGTGAATAATCAACGGCTGATATTCAGCGGCGGTTTTTAGCTCATCATTGGTCTGGATCTGCCAGCGGTGAGTGCCATCTTCCAGCGCGCCCTGCGGTTTACGCACGTTGGCATTGCTGACGGCGGTGCGTACGTCGTCCAGCGACACGCCCTGATTAAACAGCGCCTGCGGATTCAGCCCGACGCGTACGGCGGGCAGTGAGCTGCCTCCGACATCGACATCACCAACACCGTCGATTTGCGAAATCGTCGGAGCCAGCTGCGTCGAGGCGAAATCGTACAGTTCACCCTGCGAATAAGTATCGGACGTCAGCGTGAGGATCATAATTGGCGCATCCGACGGGTTCGCTTTGCGATAGGTCGGGCGGCTGGGCATCCCACTGGGCAGCAAACTTTGTGCAGCGTTGATCGCCGCCTGCACATCACGCGCTGCGCCGTTGATATCCCGGTCAAAATCAAACTGCAAAATAATACGCGTGCTGCCGAGCGAACTGCTGGAGGTCATTTCACTGACTCCGGCAATGCGCCCAAGTGAGCGCTCCAGCGGCGTGGCAACGGAAGACGCCATTGTTTCTGGTGACGCACCGGGCAGCGAGGCGCTGACCATAATCACCGGAAAATCGACCTGCGGCAGCGGGGCGACCGGCAGCATACGGAAGCCCAGTATGCCGCACAGGGTAATGGCAACCGACAGTAAAATCGTCGCCACCGGACGGTAAATGAAGAGGGCAAAAAACTTCACTTACGCCTCCTCTTCATGACGGGCAAAGCGGCTTTTGGTCCTCAATGTCAGGCGGTCGAACAGCAGATAAATCACCGGCGTGGTGAACAGCGTCAGCACCTGGCTGACAATCAGGCCGCCGACCATGCCGATACCTAACGGACGACGCAGTTCCGCGCCGACCCCGGTACTCAACATCAGCGGCAGCGCGCCAAGCAGAGCCGCCAGGGTGGTCATCAGGATCGGACGAAAACGCAACAGACAAGCCTGGTAGATTGCCTCGCGCGGCGACATGCCTTGCTCGCGCTCGGCAGCCAGCGCGAAGTCGATCATCATGATGGCGTTCTTCTTCACGATACCGATCAGCAAAATAATGCCGATAATCGCAATCACATCCAGTTCGCTACCAGCAATCAGCAACGCCAGCAGTGCGCCAACCCCTGCGGTGGGTAGCGTCGAGAGAATGGTGATCGGGTGAATAAAGCTCTCGTACAGAATGCCGAGCACGATATACATCGCCACCACCGCCGCGACAATCAGCCAGACAGTGCTGCCCAGCGCCGACTGGAAGGCGAGGGTGCTGCCCTGGAACTGCGTGGTGATATCCACCGGCAGATTCAGCGTCTTTTCGGTGTCCATAATCGCCTGCACCGCATCGCCCAGCGAATAGTTATCCGGCACGTTAAAGGAGATGGTCGTTACCGGGAACTGATCCAGATGGTTGATGGAGAGCGGCGCAAAACGCTGCTCAATTTTGGCAATTGAGCTTAGCGGCACCACGCCGCCGTCGCTGCTGGTCAGGCGAATGGTATCCAGCGCCGCGAGGCCTGGGGTATTTTCGGTGTTGTGCTCCAGCACCACGCGATACTGGTTGGCCTGAGTATAAATAGTGGAAATCAGCCGCTGACCAAACGCGTTGTACAGGGCGTTATCGACATCCGCCATGCTGATCCCCAGACGGCTGGCGCTGTCGCGATCAACATTGACATACGCCACCAGCCCTTTGTCCTGCCAGTCGCTGGAGACATCAGAAAGCTGTGGCAGTTGCTGGAGTTTTTCCATCAACTGTGGCACCCAGGTACTGAGCGCATCCAGTGACGTGGCCTGCAAGGTAAACTGGTACTGGGTGCGGCTGACCTGAGTATCAATAGTCAGATCCTGCGTTGGTTGCAGGAAGAGATCGACGCCCGGCACTTTATCTACCGCCGTTTGCAGACGGGCGATGACTTTTTGCACCCGATCATCACGTTCATCCAACGGTTTGAGGTTGATTTGTAAACGTGCACTGTTCAGCGACGGGTTAGTGCCATCAACGCCAACAAATGAGGTCAGGCTTTGCACTGCCGGATCCTGCAAAATCACGTCCGCGACCTGGCGTTGTCGCTGGGCCATATTGGCAAAGGAGCTGGATTGCGGTGCCTGCAAAGTGCCCTGAATAATGCCATTGTCCTGTACCGGGAAGAAACCTTTCGGAATGAACACCCACAGCAGCACGCTAAGCAGCAGCGTGCTGAGTGCCACGCTTAAGGTCAGCCACGGATGATTCAGCACTTTCGCCAGTCCACGACCATAGGCGGCGATTATCCTGTCGAACATTTTTTCCGAGGCACGGGAGAAGCGGTTCTGTTTACGCAACGACTCCTGGCTGAGCATCCGCGCGCACATCATCGGTGTCAGGGTCAGCGACACCACCGCTGAGATCAAAATCGCTACCGCCAGGGTAATAGCAAATTCGCGGAACAGTCGCCCGACGATATCGCCCATAAACAGCAGTGGGATCAACACCGCAATCAGTGAGAAGGTCAGCGAGATAATGGTAAAGCCGATTTCACCTGCGCCCTTGAGCGCCGCCGCCAACGGTTTTTCGCCTTTTTCGATATAGCGGGAAATGTTTTCGATCACCACGATGGCGTCATCGACCACGAATCCGGTGGCGATAGTTAACGCCATCAGTGTCAGGTTATTGATTGAAAAATCGAGAAACACCATAACCGCGAAAGTGCCGATTAACGACAGCGGTACAGCAACACCGGGAATGATGGTCGCCGGAATATTGCGCAAAAACAGGTAGATAATCATGACTACCAGCGCGATAGCCATCATCAATTCAAACTGAGTATCATCGACGGATGCGCGGATATTGGTGGTGCGATCGGAAAGCACTGTCACCTTCACCGATTTCGGCAGACTCTCAGTGAGCTGTGGCAGCATCTGCCGAATGCTGTCGGCGGTGGAGATAATGTTAGCACCGGGCTGGCGCTGAACATTCATCACAATGGCCTGTTCTTTGTTCGCCCACGCGCCGAGCCAGCTGTTTTCTGCACCTTGCTCTACAGTTGCGACATCGCCCAGACGAATTGGCGCGCCGTTCTGGTAGGCGATGATTAGCTGGCGATACTCTTCGGCGGATTGCATCTGGTCGTTCGCGGAAAGCGTGACCGCACGGGAAGGGCCGTCGAGGCTACCTTTTGCCGAGTTAACGTTAGCGCCGGTAATGGCGGTGCGCACGGTTTCGCTGGTCAGGCCGAGGGCGGCAATCGCCTGAGCGTTAAGTTTGACGCGAACAGCCGGACGCTGACCGCCGGAAAGCGTCACCAGGCCGACGCCGGAAATCTGCGAGATTTTCTGCGCGACGCGGGTTTCCACCATATCTTCCACTTGCGTCATCGGCATGGCGGTTGAGGTGACGGCGAGCGTCATGATCGGCGGATCTGCCGGGTTCACTTTGCTGTAAACCGGCGGGTTAGGCAGATCGCTCGGCAACAAGTTGGTCGCAGCGTTAATCGCGGCCTGCACTTCCTGCTCGGCGACATCGAGCGGTAATGTTAGCTGGAACTGCAAAGTGATAACTGACGCACCGCCGGAACTTTGCGACGACATCTGTTTCAGGCCAGACATCTGCCCGAACTGGCGTTCTAGCGGCGCGGTAACGGCAGAGGTCATGACATCCGGGCTGGCACCTGGGTAGAGCGTGACCACCTGAATGGTCGGATAGTCCACTTCCGGCAGCGCCGAAACGGGCAGGGCGCGATAACCGATAATCCCGGCGAGTAAGATCGCCACCATCAGCAGCGTGGTGGCCACAGGACGCATAATAAACAGGCGCGACGGGCCGCCTGTGCTGCTCGGGGGTAACACCTGCATCAGGAGCGTGCTCCTTTTTTCGCGTATTCGCGGCTGGTGGCTTTCTCTTCCGGAGTAGTGGCGCTCTGGGCTTCCACCACTTCCACTTTCGCCCCTTCGGTCAGGCGATCAATGCCGTCTGTCACCACGCGATCGCCCGCAGAAATACCTGCACGGATCACCACTTTCTGACTGTCCTGAATGCCCGGCGTCACCAGATGTTTGCTGACCTTGTTTTCGCTATTCAGCACCCAGACAAAATGGCCTTCATTGCCCATTTGCAGGGCGGCTGTTGGGATCACTACGGCGTTTTGTTCGGTGTCGACTAACATGCGCGCGTTAACAAACTGATTGGGAAACAGCGCATCATCCTGATTATTAAAGCGTGCTTTCACTTTAATCGTACCGGTAGTGGCATCGATTTGGTTATCTAGACTTAACAGCGTGCCTTCACTTAATTTCTTCGAGTTGGTGCGATCCCAGGCTTCTACCACCAGCGGTTTTCCGGCTTTCTGCGCCTGCACTACGGTAGCGATATCGCTTTCCGGCAGGGTAAAGACTAAATCGATAGGATGCGTCTGGGTGATCACCACGATCCCGGTGGTATCACCACTGGAGATTTGGTTACCAACATCAACCTGCTTGAGACCAACGCGACCATCGACTGGTGCGGTAATCCGGCTCCAGTCGAGTTGCAGCTGCGCGCTGGCAACGCTTGCTTCATCAGCCTTAATGGTGCCTTCGGTTTCACTGACCAGCGCCTGTTGGGCATCCAGCTCCTGGCGGGAAACGAGATTGGTTTTTGCCAGTTGTTGATAACGCGCCAGGTCACGGCGGGCGTTGGCAAGCGTGGCTTTATCTTTTGCCAGTTGGCCCTGGGCTTGTGCTAATGCAACTTTGAACTGGCTGGGGTCAATTTCTGCCAGTAAATCGCCTGCTTTGACCTGCTGGCCTTCCTGGAAATGTAACGCTATCAGTTGGCCGTCCACGCGGCTGCGCACCGTAACGGTATTAGCGGCGGTAATGGTGCCAAGCCCGGTGAGGTAACGCGGAACTGCCTGTTCTACGGCGGTCGCCGCCTGAACCGGGGCTAATGGGCCGGAACGCATACCACGTCGACCACCCGCTGGCGATTGCTGCGCTTGTTTCGTCGCCCCTGGGGCTGCACTCCGGGAGTCATTGCGGCCTTGCCAGAACCAGAATGCGGCGATGGCGGCGATAACCACCACGATTACGATTACCCAACGGGATTTATAACTACCTTTCATCGTTAAGAGTTTCTCTTCCTGAAACGTTTCGCGGAATGATACTAGTGTAGCCAGCCAATAAGGGAGAAAAATGGAGGAATTATGAAACACTGTCTGGAATCGTCTGAATGACGGGCACATTTGCGAGCACGCATCCAGTAATAACACAGGAAACTATTTTATCTACGCGTTAGCGATAGACTGCTTGCATGGCGAAAGGAGGTAAGCCGACGATTTCAGCGGGACGCTGAAACGGGAAAGCCCCTCCCGAGGAAGGGGCCATAAATAAGGAAAGGGTCATGATGAAGCTACTCATCATCGTGGTGCTCTTAGTCATAAGCTTCCCCGCTTACTAAGACTACCAGGGCGGGGGAAACCCCGCTCTACCCTCACTCCTGAAAGTATGCCTTCACGATAAGATTGTCAATCCGCAGGCTTTGTAGTCTGCGATCCTGCCAGCAAATATTCTTTGCGAGTCGTTACGCAATAATCACAGAGGAAACTATTTTATTCACGCGTTAGCGATAGACTGCATTCAGGGCGAAAGGAGGTAAGCCGATGATTTCAGCGGGACGCTGAAACGGGAAAGCCTCTCCCGGAGAAGAGGGCTTTTAATAAGGAAAGGGTTATGATGAAGCACGTCATCATACTGGTGATACTCTTAGTGATTAGCTTCCAGGCTTACTAAGAACACCAGGGGGAGGGGGAAACCTCTCCCTAACCCTCACTCCTGAAATTATGTCACTCCGCCCTTAGTGTCAATCGACGGCTCTCCGTTCTTGCGAGGCGAATAGCAAAATTTTCTGCGCCGCCGGGCCTAATTCTGAAAGTTTCTTCGTTTGCTCTTATTTCATTATTGCAGTCGGTATGATACCGGACCTCGATAATTCTCTAAGAAAGGATTTCTTATGAGCGAACAAATCACGTTTGCCACCAGCGATTTTGCCAGTAACCCGGAACCACGTTGCCCCTGCATTTTGCTGCTGGATGTTTCTGGTTCTATGAACGGTAGACCTATTAATGAACTTAACGCCGGATTGGTTACCTTTCGTGATGAACTGCTTGCTGATCCGCTGGCTTTAAAAAGAGTGGAACTCGGCATTGTGACGTTCGGCCCGGTGCATGTGGAACAACCCTTTACCAGCGCCGCTAATTTTTTTCCGCCCATCCTGTTTGCCCAGGGCGATACACCAATGGGTGCGGCCATTACCAAAGCCCTGGATATGGTAGAGGAGCGGAAACGTGAGTATCGTGCAAATGGTATTTCGTATTATCGCCCGTGGATTTTCCTGATTACCGATGGTGCACCAACCGATGAGTGGCAGGCTGCAGCCAACAAAGTGTTTCGGGGGGAAGAAGATAAAAGGTTTGCTTTCTTTTCCATCGGTGTTCAGGGGGCGGATATGAAGACGCTGGCACAAATTAGCGTTCGTCAGCCTTTGCCTCTGCAAGGATTACAATTCCGTGAACTGTTTAGCTGGTTATCCAGTTCGCTGCGTTCGGTTTCCCGCTCCACGCCGGGAACGGAAGTTGTGCTGGAAGCGCCAAAAGGCTGGACGTCAGTGTGAGCTGGCGTCTGGTCTATGCATCAACCGTTGGAACGTCGCACATCAGCGCGGACTTGCCTTGTCAGGATGCCTGCCAGATGCAGATTGCCTGGTAAATGACCAGCAGCCATTATTGTCGGTATTTGTCGCTGATGGCGCAGGCAGTGTCTCGCAGGGTGGCGAAGGCGCGATGCTCGCCGTCAATGAAGCGATGGCTTATATGTCGCAAAAAGTGCAGGGCGGGGAATTGGGGCTTAATGATGTCCTCGCCACAAATATGGTACTGACCATTCGTCAACGACTTTTTGCCGAGGCGGAAGCCAAAGAATTAGCGGTTCGCGATTTTGCCTGCACATTTCTGGGACTGATTTCATCGCCTGACGGCACCTTGATTATGCAGATTGGCGATGGCGGCGTGGTGGTAGATTTGGGTCACGGTCTGCAATTGCCTCTCACGCCGATGGCGGGTGAATATGCCAACATGACGCACTTCATTACCGACGAAGATGCCGTTTCCAGACTGGAAACTTTCACCAGCACTAGGCGTGCGCACAAAGTTGCAGCATTTACGGATGGTATCCAGCGACTGGCGTTAAATATGCTGGATAATTCTCCTCATGTGCCTTTCTTTACCCCGTTTTTCAATGGACTGGCGGCAGCAACGCAGGAACAACTCGATTTATTACCTGAATTGTTAAAGCAGTTTTTGTCCAGCCCGGCGGTAAACGAGCGTACGGATGATGATAAAACGTTGGCACTGGCGCTGTGGGCAGAGTGAGTTTCTCATGGCGGTTGAAGACAACAATTCAACCGCCAGTTTAAACAATAAATATAACGGCTGATTAGCGAACTAATTTTGCTCTTAGCTCGTCGGCTTCTTCTTTTGGATAGGTGACCAATAAAGGATCAATGGTATAACCGCCGTAAATTTTATCCCCGCGCGTATACATCCAGTCTGAAATATCTTCTTTCTTGATTTTCCACTCCTGGCCATATTCTACGTTTGTAACAATACCAGGGTCATTGCTGATTACGCCAATAAACATGCCGTTAGAATAAGTGACATCCGTAAGCCAGAAATGCTCGGTTCTTCCGTGATCGGTTATCGGGGCTTTGACTGCGAAAGTATCGGCATCTTTTTTATTCATAACCTCGATGAATTTATCGGTTTCTTTCCGCGCATGTTTAATCGCGTCAGACATCGCTTGTTTATCATAACCTCCCGTCACTAACGTATCCGAAACTTCACTAAAGCCCGCGGTAGTAAAAAATAGCAGACTCAACATAAGTAATATCTTTTTCATTTTTTCTCCAGAATCCCTTTGTAGTCAAAGTTAGCAAAAACCTGTGGAAGTTAATCATTATCAGGCCGAAATTGAATTGTATCCTGATAAAATTGCATTATCATTTTTATTCTTGAGTGGGTTTTCCCCATATAGAAATAATTTTAATGGTTAGTTGTTATTATTCATTGAAATATAATATAACTACCCGCGAAATATTATGAAAACAAATATAAAAGTATTTACATCGACAGGTGAATTGACCACTCTTGGCCGTGAACTGGGCAAAGGTGGTGAAGGCGCGGTTTATGATATCGAGGAGTTTGTCGATAGCGTCGCCAAGATTTATCACACGCCGCCACCCGCCTTAAAACAGGACAAACTTGCCTTTATGGCTGCGACAGCTGACGCGCAGTTGTTGAATTATGTCGCCTGGCCGCAGGCAACGCTTCACGGTGGACGAGGCGGAAAAGTTATCGGTTTTATGATGCCAAAAGTTTCTGGTAAAGAACCGATTCATATGATCTATAGCCCGGCACATCGTCGCCAGAGTTACCCTCATTGTGCGTGGGATTTTCTACTCTATGTTGCGCGCAATATTGCTTCATCTTTTGCTACGGTTCACGAGCACGGGCACGTCGTGGGTGACGTAAACCAGAACAGTTTTATGGTAGGTCGCGACAGCAAAGTGGTACTGATTGATAGCGACTCCTTTCAAATTAACGCCAATGGCACACTGCATTTATGCGAAGTCGGCGTGTCGCATTTTACGCCGCCAGAGCTACAAACCTTGCCATCATTTGTCGGTTTTGAACGCACAGAAAATCACGATAATTTTGGCCTTGCGTTGCTAATTTTTCACGTCTTGTTTGGTGGGCGGCATCCTTATTCTGGTGTGCCGCTTATCTCTGATGCGGGTAATGCGCTGGAGACGGATATTACCCATTTCCGTTATGCCTACGCGTCAGATAATCAGCGACGTGGTTTAAAACCGCCGCCACGATCTATTCCGCTATCGATGTTACCGAGTGATGTTGAAGCCATGTTTCAGCAGGCATTCACGGAAAGTGGCGTGGCAACCGGGCGTCCGACGGCTAAAGCGTGGGTAGCGGCACTGGACTCTCTACGCCAACAGTTAAAGAAATGTATCGTTTCAGCAATGCATGTTTACCCCGCTCATTTGACTGACTGCCCGTGGTGTGCGCTGGATAATCAAGGTGTTATCTATTTTATTGATCTCGGCGAAGAGGTCATTACCACCGGCGGGAATTTTGTGCTGGCGAAAGTCTGGGCGATGGTGATGGCGTCAGTAGCACCGCCAGCATTGCAACTGCCATTACCCGATCATTTCCAACCGACTGGCAGGCCGCTTCCTTTAGGCCTGTTACGGCGCGAATACATCATTCTGCTTGAGATCGCACTGTCAGCATTATCGCTGCTGCTTTGCGGCCTTCAGGCAGAACCGCGTTATATTATTTTGGTTCCTGTGCTGGCGGCTATCTGGATTATTGGCAGTCTGACAAGCAAAGCGTACAAAGCAGAAGTTCAGCAACGCCGTGAGGCATTTAATCGTGCGAAAATGGACTATGACCATTTAGTCCGCCAGATCCAGCAGGTAGGCGGCCTGGAAGGTTTTATCGCCAAACGGACGATGCTCGAAAAAATGAAGGACGAAATTCTCGGGTTACCGGAAGAAGAGAAACGCGCTCTGGCAGCACTTCATGACACTGCAAGGGAACGGCAGAAGCAGAAGTTTCTGGAGGGATTTTTTATTGATGTTGCCTCTATTCCCGGCGTTGGCCCTGCGCGTAAAGCGGCGTTACGGTCTTTTGGTATTGAAACAGCCGCAGATGTTACCCGTCGTGGCGTTAAGCAAGTGAAAGGGTTTGGCGACCATCTGACCCAGGCGGTTATCGACTGGAAAGCGAGCTGTGAACGCCGTTTTGTGTTCAGGCCGAATGAAGCGATAACGCCAGCAGACAGACAAGCGGTAATGGCGAAAATGACCGCCAAACGACATCGGCTGGAATCGACGTTGACTGTCGGCGCGACAGAGTTGCAGCGATTCCGCCTTCATGCTCCAGCACGGACCATGCCGTTGATGGAACCGTTACGTCAGGCGGCAGAAAAACTGGCTCAGGCGCAGGCTGATTTAAGCCGCTGCTGAGCCATTTTCTTTTAACGAAATACCACTTCTGCCCAGCGTGCCAGCCCGGCGGTGACGGAGCCAAAGTCATCGCCGCCTGCAATCGGAATGCCCGGCAACTGTTCTGCCAGCGCTTTTTTAATCAGCGGCGAACGGGCGCTACCGCCGGTCAGGTAGATAACGTCCGGTTTTTCCTGGGCGTTATCCAGCGCCAGTTGCACCTGTTCCAGAATCCGCGCCAGTGGCTGGCTGAGGGCGCTTTCCAGCCCTTGCTGGCTAATCAGCGTAGCCAGTTCATCGCTGATAAACGGCAGTGAGGCGCGGGTTTCCGCAGTGCTTGAAAGGGCGATTTTGCTCTCTTCTGCGCTACGCACCAGGCGATAGCTTAAACGCTGACGCCAGACTTTCTGTAACAGGGCCACTTTTTCCGGTTCGCGGGCATCGCGTACCAGATCGTTAAGCAGACGACCGTTGGCACTACTGTAGAAATCACTCTGTGCAGGAACGTCGTTGATGGCAACCGCATTCCACCACGGCAGAATCGGCAGGGCGATGCCTTTTTCGGTTTCGCCACCCATGCCCAGTAACGGCATCAGGTTTTTAAACGCCAGCGCGATATCCAGATCGTTACCGCCAATACGGCAACCACTGTGACCCAGCAGGCTGGCTTCACGATCGAGACGCGAACGCCACTGCGGCCCCATCAGCAGCAATGAACAGTCAGTCGTACCACCGCCGATATCCACCACCAGCACCCGTTTTTCTTCCTGCAAGGTGGCTTCGTAATCCAGCCCAGCCGCGACCGGCTCGTACTGGAATACCACGTCCCTGAATCCGGCACGCTTCGCCGCGCGTTCCAGAATCCCTTGCGCCTGGGTGTTTGCTTCATCACCGCCCAGCCCCTGGAAGTTGATCGGACGACCAATCACCGCCTGAGTAATCGCTTCTGGCAGCTGTGCCTGCGCCTGCTGGCGAATGTGCAACATCATTGCGCAGACCAGATCCTCAAACAGCGCTACCTGCTGCGGTTTTAAGCCGCTGGCACCGAGGAACGATTTTGGTGATTTCACAAACCACACTTCTTCTGGATCATCAATGTACTGTGCCAGTGAGGAAAGACCGAACTGCACGCTTTTCGCCGTAACATCGATATCTTCTTCGCGGTTATAACGAATCGCCCGACGTAACAGCGCCTGCGTTTCATCGTCGTCTGCCGGAACATCATGATGGCGGTACAGCCATTCGCTTACCGCTTCACGCGTTGGCGCGCAAAGCATTGAAGGCAGCAGCGTGCTGTCGTTTTCCATTTTTAGCAAATGCGGTTTACCGTCACGCATGACCGCCACTGAACAGTTTGCTGTACCGTAATCAAAACCAATAAACACGAAATAATCCCCATGCCGGTGAAGAAGGGGCGTGACTTTAGCGAAATGTTGCCGTCGCGACAACCGGAATATGAAAGCAAAGCGCAGCGTCTGAATAACGTTTATGCTGAAAGCGGATTAACAAGGAGATGCGATGTATACCCTGAACTGGCAGCCGCCGTATGACTGGTCGTGGATGTTGGGATTTCTCGCCGCCCGTGCGGTGAGCGGTGTGGAAACGGTCGCGGACAGTTATTATGCCCGTAGTCTGGCGGTGGGCGAATATCGCGGCGTGGTGACTGCTATTCCGGATATAGCCCGCCATACTCTGCACATAAATTTAAGTGCAGGTTTAGAACCTGTTGCCGCAGAGTGTCTGGCGAAAATGAGCCGCCTGTTTGATCTGCAATGTAACCCACAAATTGTTAACGGTGCGTTGGGCAGGTTAGGCGCGGCGCGGCCCGGATTGCGTTTACCCGGCTGTGTTGATGCTTTTGAGCAGGGCGTGCGGGCGATTTTAGGCCAACTGGTGAGCGTGGCGATGGCGGCAAAATTGACCGCCAGAGTGGCACAGCTTTATGGCGAACGGCTGGATGATTTTCCGGAGTATATCTGCTTCCCGACGCCTCAGCGGCTGGCAGCAGCAGACCCGCAGGCATTAAAAGCGTTAGGTATGCCGTTGAAACGGGCAGAGGCGCTGATTCATCTGGCAAATGCGGCGCTGGAGGGCACCTTACCAATGACAATACCGGGCGATGTGGAGCAGGCGATGAAAACGCTGCAAACTTTTCCGGGTATCGGGCGCTGGACGGCGAATTATTTTGCTTTGCGTGGCTGGCAGGCGAAAGATGTTTTCCTGCCGGATGATTATCTGATTAAACAGCGATTTCCGGGAATGACACCGGCGCAAATCCGCCGTTATGCCGAGCGCTGGAAGCCCTGGCGTTCTTATGCGCTGTTGCATATCTGGTATACGGAAGGCTGGCAACCAGACGAAGCATGACGTTGGTCGCCGGATGCGGTGCGAGCGCCTTATCCGGCCTGGGGAATGAGCGATTTGTAGGCATGATAAGACGCGTTAGCGTCGCATCAGGAGATGGGGAAGCACGCCTCAGTTAATCGCGAAATAACTACTATTCACCAGCAAATCCAGCGGTTGGGCATTGGCAATCACATCACCATAAATCAGATCGACGCCGATGCCCGAAAGCGTATCCATCACTAAGGGTAAAACGACTGGCCCGGCGATGGTTTTCATCCCGAGTCGCTGAGCGTGCCCCTGAATAATCGTAATCAGCATCTCATCCATCAAATTACCCTGCACGTTGGCGCATAACTCACCATCAAGTAGCAGGTAATCTGCCATATTTGCTTTCAGCGAGTTGAAGATTTGCAGATCGCGGCCCATCTGACTGAGCACTATCCGACATCCCGCCAGCCGCAGTTTTTGCACACTTTCTGCGTGATCGAAAATCGCTTCTGCCGGAATAATCAGATGTAATAACCGTGCTGGTAGAGGGCTATTTTCCCGCTGCTCAAGCAGTTCATTCACCAGCGTGGCGCTACTCAAACCAGCAACGGAAAGGGGGAGGGCGATGCTTAAGCCTTTACTGGCAACCGCTTTTGCGGCCTGCTGGAAAAATTCGTGGAATACCCGTCGGTCAAGAGCATGGCTAAGTGCCGGATCGCTGAAGCTACGACGAAATTTTTGTTCATCAATAATCTCGCCTTCGCAACTCCAGAGCTTAAGTGAAATCAGCCACAAATTACGCGCTTCCGGGATCCGCGGCGAAGCGACACCGTGGGCGATCATCATCAACTGATTCTCTTTAATCATCCGCCACTGTTCATCAAGCGACATCGCCGCCCGTTCGCTATGTGCGGCAGCTTGCTGTGGTTCGTAAACCGTCACCCGGCCCCGTCCACCATTTTTGGAGGCATAACAGGCGATATCAGCCTGCGACATCACTTCTGCCGCCTGATGATTGTTGTCATCAATCAAGGTAATCCCGGCACTGGCACCTACCCGATGCACACGGCCTTCCCATATAAAGTGATAATCATTCACGGCACTGATAATGCGTGTAGCGATAAAACGCGCACTTTCGATATTACAGTCTGGTAGCAGCAGACCAAATTCATCACCACCGAGTCGCGCCAGCACGTCGCTGGAGCGCAGCATACTCAGCATCAACGACGCCAGTTCGCGCAGTAAAGCGTCACCCGCCGCATGCCCGGCGCTGTCATTCACCGCTTTAAAGCGATCAAGATCGATAAACACCAGGGCATGTCGCTGATGTGTACTGTTTACCGTTTGCAGCAGGATACGCAGTTGTTTCTCAAAACTGGCCGGTTGGCGAGATGCGTCAGTGCATCATGGGAGGCGCTGTAGCTCAGCTGGCGCAGCATTTTGCGTGATTCGGTAACGTCCTGAATCACCAGAACCGAACCAATATTGCTGCCGTCCAGAGTACTTAACGGCGTAATACTGTAATGCACGTCGTAACTGCCGCCGCTCCGACAGTGCAACACCACATCTTGTTCGATCGCGGAACGTGAGGTGTCGGCACTGTAAATGTTCTCCATTAATGGTCCGTTGTCGCCAAAAGTAATATGCAACACCGTCAGGAGCGGAACACCTAACGCTTCTTCCTGCGTCCAGCCGCTCATCTTCTCCGCCACTGGATTCATAAAGGTAATTTTCATCGCCATATCAATACAGACCACGGCTTCACCGATGGAATCAAGCGTAATGTGCAGGCGCTCTTTTTCCTGAAACAATGCCTCGTTAAGCTGTTTAACCTCGGTCATATCCATATTAATGCCGAGCAGGCGTTCGACTTCGCCTTCTTTATTCAGTACCCGGTTGGCGAGGGCGCGGATATGGCGAATACCGTCTTTTACGGTAATGCGAAATTCCAGCTTAAAGGGCGAGCGTGATTGCAACGAATCACGAATCACTTTTTCGGCATGCTGGCGATCTTCCGGCAGCACGCACTCGTACCACACCTGCCAGTTCGGTTTGATATGCGGAGGAATTTCATACAGCTCGAACATCCGCTTATCCCAGCTAAAAATATTCGGCTTCAGCTCCCACTCCCAGATGCCAATCCCGCCCGCTTCGTTAGCCAGCGTGATGCGCTCCATCAGTTGCTGATTCACCTGTTCGGTGCGTTTTAGCTCGTTAATGTCTTCAATCTGAGCGATAAAATAGAGCGGCGTGCCATCCGTGTGGCGCACCAGTGAGACGGCAAGCAACGCCCAGACAACATCGCCATTGCGGTTGTAGTAGCGTTTTTCCATTGAATAGGTGTTTATTTCACCGCTTATCAGCTTTTCAACCTGTTGGAGATCTTTATTGAGATCCTCCGGCCAGGTCAGTTGCTGAAAGGTGAGTCCGCGCAGCTCTTCCTGACTGTACCCGAGAAACTGGCAGAGCGCTTTGTTGGTTTGCAGCCATTGTCCCTCGGTGCCCACTAACGCCATACCGCTAGCGGAATATTCCATGGCGTTCCGAAAACGGGTTTCGCTTTCGGAAATGTGTTTGCGTTCCGCACGAAAGGCATACATCACCATCGTCATGATGTTGGCGGGCAGCAGGATCAGCAAAAACGGTAGCCACGGCATATGGCTCATCAGGTATGTACGCGGCGTAGCAAGCAGGGAGGGATCCGCGGCCATCATCAGCGACACCATCATCACCGTGGTAAGGAAGATCAAAAAGGCTTCCATTCGTGGCAGGCGCACGGCGCTCCACATCAACAGCACAATAATGAAAGTAAAAGGCCACGGCAGATACAGCATCGAAAGCCAGCTTAACGTCAGTGTGATGGCTAACGTGAGCAGCGACTCAAAAAGCAACCGTGGGTTGCGATGGCGCAGCAGATAGTGTGGTTTAAATAACAATCCCAGCGGCACCAGTGCCAGAGCGCCGATGGATTCTGACAGTACCCATATCAAAAATGCCCTGAGAGGATCGTCTCCGGGCGTCAGCAGGACAACCAGACCCCCCCCCCAACAGAGGCGGAACAATGGCGCTGCCGAGTGCCAGACGCAGCCAGTCAGCCAGATTTTGCAAGGGGTTATACCACGGCAGCAATTTACGTAGCAGCACTGCCCCGACCACGGCTTCAACAATATTGATGGTCGTCCAGGTCATGTTCAGCGAGCTGGTGGAAAAAAGCAGGATGGATGCGGCGATATTTCCCAGCGAACAGCTCAGCGCAATTCCCGGCCACATGCGCCCGGCATGGCGATAAAACGCCACCCTCATGATGGACGTCGGGAACCACAGTGGGGCGAGTTGGGTGCCAAACTGCGAAAGCTCAAGCGAGAAAAGGGTAAAGATAAACGAGACTAAACCTAAACTGACCAGGTGAAGCAGCGGGTGGGGCAGGGCAATTAATACATGCTGTGATTGTTTGCTCATTACCGCTTTATCCGCAAGACCAGGTCGCCAGTATTCGTTTCTGTGTTTATGCTAGTACAAAAGTTTTACATTTTATATGCGAATTGCTCATAAAGTGACGTAAAGGCGGATAATTTGCGCAACTGCGTATAACATTTTTTACCTTACATAAAACTGATCAACGTAATTTGCCACCGGGAATTCTTTGTCAACAATTAACTCTGAGCGCGCGGCAACGCTATTCGACTGGTATCAGGCGGATGAAATCCCTATAATTGCCGCGTTTGGCGCTTCGTCGCCCCCTTCCTAACATCCAGGTTAATCAGGTCGCTAAATATATGACTGATCAGTCTCATCAGTGCGTCATTATCGGTATCGCTGGCGCATCGGCTTCCGGCAAGAGTCTTATTGCCAGTACCCTTTATCGTGAATTACGTGAGCAAGTCGGTGATGAACACATCGGCGTAATTCCCGAAGACTGCTATTACAAAGATCAAAGCCATCTGTCGATGGAAGAACGCGTTAAGACCAACTACGACCATCCCAGCGCGATGGATCACAGCCTGTTGCTTGAGCATTTACAAGCGTTGAAACGCGGCTCGGCAATTGACCTGCCGGTTTACAGCTATGTTGAACATACGCGTATGAAAGAAACGGTGACGGTTGAGCCGAAGAAGGTCATCATTCTCGAAGGCATTTTGTTGCTGACGGATGCGCGTTTGCGTGACGAACTTAACTTCTCCATTTTCGTTGATACCCCGCTGGATATCTGCCTGATGCGCCGCATCAAGCGTGACGTTAACGAGCGTGGGCGTTCAATGGATTCCGTGATGGCGCAATATCAAAAAACCGTGCGCCCGATGTTCCTGCAATTCATTGAGCCTTCTAAACAATATGCGGACATTATCGTGCCGCGCGGCGGGAAAAACCGCATCGCGATCGATATATTGAAAGCGAAAATAAGTCAGTTCTTTGAATAAGCTTGATAAATTGTGTACCGTTCAGTGATAACCTGGTATGCCCTTGACGTAATTGGCGTTAAGGGAGTGATGCGCGAAAGGAGAAAATGCCATGCGTCTGTGTGACCGAGATATTGAAGCCTGGCTTGATGAAGGCCGTTTGTCGATCAACCCACGTCCGCCAGTGGAGCGTATTAACGGCGCGACGGTGGATGTACGCCTGGGCAATAAATTTCGTACCTTCCGTGGTCACACGGCAGCGTTTATCGATCTGAGCGGTCCCAAAGATGAAGTGAGCGCCGCGCTTGACCGCGTGATGAGCGATGAGATCGTTCTCGACGAGGGCGAGGCGTTCTATCTTCACCCAGGAGAGCTGGCGCTGGCGGTGACGCTGGAGTCGGTGACGCTGCCAGCCGATCTGGTGGGCTGGCTGGACGGGCGTTCCTCTTTGGCGCGTCTGGGGCTGATGGTGCACGTCACCGCGCACCGTATCGATCCGGGCTGGTCTGGTTGCATTGTGCTGGAGTTCTACAACTCCGGTAAGCTGCCGCTGGCGCTGCGTCCGGGCATGTTAATTGGTGCGCTGAGCTTTGAGCCGCTTTCCGGCCCGGCGGCGCGACCTTACAACCGCCGTGAAGATGCGAAATATCGCAACCAGCAGGGCGCGGTAGCCAGCCGAATCGATAAAGACTAATTCAGGCCCATTGAGGATACCATGAGACGATTTCTGACGACGCTGATGATACTCCTGGTCGTGCTGGTGGCCGGGTTATCTGCGTTAGTGTTGCTGGTGAATCCGAATGATTTCCGCGACTATATGGTCAAGCAAGTTGCTGCACGTAGCGGTTATCAATTGCAGCTCGACGGGCCACTGCGTTGGCACGTCTGGCCGCAGCTTAGTATCCTCTCCGGGCGAATGTCTCTCACTGCCCAGGGCGCGAGCCAGCCACTGGTTCGCGCAGACAACATGCGTCTGGACGTGGCGCTTTTACCACTGCTGAGTCATCAACTGAGCGTTAAGCAGGTGATGCTAAAAGGGGCAGTGATCCAACTGACGCCGCAGACGGAAGCGGTGCGCAGTGAAGACGCTCCGGTTGCACCGCGCGACAATACCTTGCCGGATCTGTCAGACGATCGCGGATGGTCGTTTGATATATCCAGTCTTAAGGTGGCGGACAGCGTGCTGGTGTTCCAGCATGAAGATGACGAGCAGGTGACAATCCGCAATATTCGCCTGCAAATGGAACAAGATCCCCAACATCGTGGTTCATTTGAGTTCTCCGGGCGGGTTAATCGCGATCAGCGCGATCTCACGATATCCCTTAACGGTACGGTAGATGCTTCTGATTATCCGCATGATTTAACGGCGGCTATTGAACAAGTTAACTGGCAGTTGCAGGGTGCAGATTTACCAAAACAAGGTATTCAGGGGCAGGGGAGTTTCCAGGCCCAGTGGCAGGAGTCACATAAACGCCTTTCATTTAACCAAATTAGTTTGACCGCCAATGACAGTACGCTGAGCGGGCAAGCACAGGTCACGCTGACAGAGCAACCGGAATGGCAGCTGAGACTGCAATTTCCGCAACTGAATCTTGACAACCTCATCCCCCTTAATGAAACAGCGAATGGTGAGAACGGTGCCGCGCAGCAAGGGCTGAGCCAATCAACGTTGCCGCGCCCGGTCATTTCTTCGCGTATTGATGAACCGGCCTATCAGGGACTGCAAGGCTTTACGACTGATATTTTGTTGCAGGCCAGTAACGTGCGCTGGCGCGGAATGAATTTTACAGATGTTGCCACGCAAATGACCAACAAGTCGGGTTTGCTGGAAATTACTCAACTGCAGGGCAAACTTAACGGTGGACAGGTTTCACTGCCGGGCACGTTGGACGCGACATCAATAAATCCGCGGATAAACTTCCAGCCACGGCTGGAAAACGTTGAGATTGGCACCATTCTGAAGGCGTTTAACTATCCGATTTCGTTGACCGGAAAGATGTCACTGGCTGGTGATTTCTCCGGTGCTGACATAGATGCCGACGCATTCCGCCACAACTGGCAAGGACAGGCACATGTCGAAATGACCGACACACGCATGGAAGGGATGAACTTCCAGCAGATGATTCAGCAAGCGGTAGAACGTAATGGTGGTGATGTGAAGGCCGCTGAAAACTTCGATAACGTGACGCGTCTTGACCGCTTTACCACCGATTTGACGTTGAAGGATGGCGTCGTGACGTTAAACGACATGCAAGGTCAATCGCCCATGCTGGCGCTTTCCGGGGCTGGTACGTTGAATCTGGCGGAGCAAACCTGCGACACCCAGTTTGATATTCGGGTCGTGGGTGGCTGGAACGGAGAAAGCAAACTGATTGATTTCCTCAAAGAAACGCCAGTACCGCTGCGGGTTTATGGCAACTGGCAGCAACTTAATTACAGCCTGCAAGTGGATCAGTTACTGCGTAAACATCTACAGGATGAAGCAAAACGCCGTCTTAACGACTGGGCCGAGCGGAATAAAGATTCCCGCAATGGCAAAGATGTGAAGAAGTTGCTGGAGAAGATGTAGGTTACCAGGTGACCTGTCCTGTAGGCCTGATAAGACGCGTAAAGCGTCGCATCAGGCGTTCGTGGCGGCACCATTATATTCTGAATATGTAAGATCGAAGGCTGTTCCGTTCACTTGATGTTCCTCGCTACTATGGAACGCTCAAGCCGGTGAACGTGCCAGGGTGGTTCAATCGCCACCACCCTGGCAACCCAGGCTCCCGGCGGTAAATCGCCGCTGGCGTGGTTCCCTCATCTTATTCCTTTCGGCTATCGGGTACGGGCGCGAGGTAACATCACTGTAAAACGCGCCCTCAGCCCACATCCATGTGGGCTGCCCCGGCCTACAGGAAACGATTCGGCGATTTACAGCCGGACCCACACCCCCGCTGTGATGTCCATGTACCACAGACAACGCTTCATTGCTGAAGTTATAAGGCGTTACGCAGCATTGGGTAAAATGGCCGATACCATCACACCTCGTACTCCATCTCGCCATCCTTACGCAGCGGAATAATCTGCACCTTCTGCACGCGATGGCTTTCTACCTGCAACGTTTTAAGCAAATAATCCCCCACCTGAACTTCTTCGCCAGGTTTTGGAATACGCTGCAAATATTCCATCAATAGCCCGGCAATGGTGTGATATTCACGTTTTTCATCCAGCGGCAGCGGCACATATTGCACCAGATCTTCCAGCGGCATATGACCATTCGCCGTCCAGGAACCGTCCGCATTCTTCTGAATATCATGGCGGGCGTCGATCTCTTCCACTTCGTTCGGTAAGTTACCGGCAATGGTTTCAGTGACGTCACTTAATGTCACAATCCCTTCCACCGAGCCAAACTCATCCACCACAAAAGCAAAGTGTGTGCGGGCATTACGGAACTGCTCCAGGGCAGGTAACAACGGCAAGGTTTCCGGGAACACCAGCGGCTGACGAATCAACACCCGCAGGTTGAGCGGTTCGCCGCGCAGTGACTGTTGTAACAGGTCGATAACGTGAACAACACCGAGCAAATCTTCTGCGTCATCGCCATCAGTAACGACAAGCCGCGTATGCTGATTTCGCTCCAGCAACTGGCGGATCTCGTCTTCCGGCGCGTTGAGATCGATATGCTCAATATCGTGGCGCGACGTCATAATGCTGCTGACGGTACGCTGGTTAAGATTAAGTACCCGCTCAATCATCCGCCGTTCCTGCGGATTAAAGATCTGCTGGTTACCATGATCCACCAGCATGGACGCGGTTTCGGCGTCCAGTTCCGCATCTTCTTTTTGCCCGCTAAGCAGGCGCATTACCGCTTCGGTAGTCCGCTGGCGCAGTGTCTGGTTAGCGGAAAGAAAACGTCGCCGGTTAAAGATAGCCAACTGATTGAACGCCTCGATCATCACCGAGAAACCAATGGCAGCGTACAGGTAGCCTTTCGGAATGACGAAGCCGAAACCTTCCGCCACCAGGCTAAAGCCAATCATCAACAGGAAGCTTAAGCAGAGAATAACGATCGTCGGGTGACTGTTAACGAACTGGGTTAACGGCTTGCTGGCCATCAACATCAGGCTGATAGCGATAACCACGGCGGCCATCATGACCAGTAAATGGTCGACGATCCCGATGGCGGTAATCACCGAGTCGAGTGAGAAGATAGCGTCCAGCACCACTATTTGTGTCACCACGCCCCAGAACTTCGCACCTTTGCGTTGCGTGGGGTTATTGCTATCTTTCCCTTCCAGCCGTTCGTTCAGCTCCATCGTGGCTTTGAACAACAGGAAGAAACCACCAAACAGCATGATTAAGTCGCGGGCGCTAAAGGTAAACGAGCGGAAGCTGAACAGCGGTTGAGTAAGGGTGACCAGCCAGGAGATAGAGGCCAGCAGCAGGAGACGCATCACCATCGCCAGCATCAGGCCAGTGATCCGCGCTCGGTCGCGCTGGGCGGGAGGGAGCTTCTCGGCGAGGATAGCGATAAAGACTAGGTTATCGATACCCAACACCAGTTCGATAACCACCAGCGTGACAAGACCTGCCCAGATTGACGGATCGGCAATCCATTCCATATGTATTAAAACCTGTACGACTGCAGTATGTGTTATCACGATCATGGATAAGATTAGTCTAAAATGCAATGTATGGGTCCACCACATATTGCAATTTTTGTTCTCTTTTAACATATATTCCACGGGCGTCATTAGTGCGAGCGCCTTGTGGGGTCTTTTGCTGTTATACAGCACCAGATATTCCGCCAGCTTCTGGTTAAACAACGCCAGATCCTCAAAGAGTAAAATTTCATTAAACTCAATAAATTGCTCTCTTAATGTCCGGTTAAAACGATCACAGATAGCGTTCATTTTTGGCGTGTAGGGATAGGTCCAGATGTGTTTTATGGCGGCTTCCTGCAGCGTTTTGTCAAAGCTTCCCAGGAACTCTTTCCCGTTATCTGAGATGATCTGGCTGATACCGATAGGAAACAGCCGGGCTGCACGGCTGAAAAAGTGATTGACGATATCACTGTTGGGCGACGGCACAGCCAGCGCCAGTGCGTAATCGCTGTGTTCGTCGATCATGGTAATGATATAGCGACGCATTTCACCCATTCTGAGCTCAATGGCGTCCATCCCAATGAGCTCTCCGGTCTTTACCGGACGATAGTGCTTTGGCCTGCGGGGTTTGGTGGTTCGCTTTTTGACAAACAGAGCCTTACCCCGCGAGCTCAGACGTACTGGTATCATCCGCATTTTATCGTGTGCGGTGGCGATCATTCTGCCGATGGTTGAAACACTCGGGCAGGTCAGGTGGCGTTGTGCGCACCAGGGCTTCAGGCGAACAAAAATCTGCTCTTTACCGAGGTTCGGCAGCTCTGTCCTGAGGCGTCGAATCTCTTTCAGCACATCGGGATGCCAGTGCTTTTTTCGTCGCACCAGAGGTGCCTTACTGTGCGGGATTGGCCCCTCAGGTCCTCCCTTGTTCTGTAACTGACGCCACCAGTAAGGCGTGCGGCAGGATACGCCAAAGGCTTCAGACGCTGCAGAAATATCGTGTTTATCCCAGAAGTGCAGAGCCTTCATTCTCATTGTTGCTATATCAGCCATCACTGAAAGCCTCAACGCATAATCGGCTGTTTGGTAGTACTTAGGATAGCCAACCATCAGGTGCTGCATTTGCATAGTGCAATCTCCCCTTACTTATCCAGAGGCAATTGCAATATCTCTGTGAACTTATACAGGCAATAACGACGCGGACATCGCTCTGCCGTGGGTGGATATATTTCCAGCGGATTAAGCGAACCGATAAGAATTATGTTCCGGAAAAGAACAGTGAAAAAATAACACCATGGCGGCGACCA
This sequence comes from Escherichia sp. XD33, assembly GCF_019375075.1. Taxonomy (NCBI): domain Bacteria; kingdom Pseudomonadati; phylum Pseudomonadota; class Gammaproteobacteria; order Enterobacterales; family Enterobacteriaceae; genus Escherichia; species Escherichia sp. XD33. The sequence goes on along the minus strand of NZ_JAENDM010000030.1, from coordinate 2,949 downwards.
TGGAATAAGCTTTCCGATATCAGAACTTTATCCGCTGCGTTTCAGCGAGGGTGGCAAAAGGGCTTACTCGCGCGGTTCGTCACGGTGAGCGCTGATGCGCAGAGCAGAAGCGAAGCGCGAAGCCCGCTCACAAAACCGGCATAATTCATATTATGAAGTGAGTGCAGAATAGGGTGGATCGCAGTTCACAGCCGCGGATTCAGGCTAATATGTCGTCATATCCGGCTGTTTATACTGAAGTATATTGCCTGGCGAAATTTATTATCTATATATTCTTTTCGGGCATACGCGCGGCGGGTCCGGCGTCCAACAGGTCCCGATAGACGGGCATCTCAGCCACATCGTGCGGAGCAAAGGAACGAGCCGCTGAATAACCTGAACGAGAATAAGATTATTCTCAGTTTTAACTGTTGGTAAAAGGGAGTTGTGTGTATTCTTTTACGTGACAGTGAATTTAAGAATTTGGCGGGCATATGCTCGGGCAGTATCCGTGTATTATCAGTTTCAATGAATTTGTGACATGTACAATTTTGCAAAACCGCGTGTTTTGCAACCAAACAGGTGAAGATGAATATGGCGAATTTGAAAGCGGTTATTCCGGTCGCAGGACTAGGCATGCATATGCTGCCGGCCACAAAGGCAATTCCAAAGGAGATGCTGCCGATCGTTGATAAGCCAATGATTCAGTACATCGTTGACGAAATCGTCGCCGCCGGGATCAAAGAGATTGTTCTGGTGACGCACTCCTCGAAGAATGCGGTGGAAAACCACTTTGATACCTCCTACGAGCTGGAAGCCCTGCTTGAGCAGCGCGTGAAGCGCCAGCTGCTGGCGGAAGTCCAGGCCATTTGCCCGCCGGGTGTAACCATCATGAACGTGCGCCAGGCACAGCCGCTGGGTCTGGGCCACTCCATCCTATGCGCCCGCCCGGTAGTCGGGGACAACCCGTTTGTGGTGGTGCTGCCGGATATCATTCTCGATGGCGGCACTGCGGACCCGCTGCGCTATAACCTCGCTGCCATGGTCGCCCGTTTTAACGAGACCGGCCGCAGTCAGGTGCTGGCGAAACGCATGCCGGGCGATCTCTCCGAATACTCCGTTATCCAGACCAAAGAGCCCATGGTGGCGGAAGGGCAGGTGGCGCGTATCGTTGAGTTCATTGAAAAACCGGACGAACCACAGACCCTGGACTCCGACCTGATGGCGGTGGGCCGCTACGTGTTGTCGGCAGATATCTGGGCTGAACTTGAACGAACCCAGCCGGGCGCCTGGGGCCGTATCCAGCTAACCGACGCCATTGCCGAACTGGCGAAGAAGCAGTCCGTTGACGCGATGCTGATGACCGGCGAAAGCTATGACTGCGGTAAAAAAATGGGCTACATGCAGGCCTTCGTCACCTACGGGATGCGTAACCTGAAAGAAGGTACCAAATTCCGCGAAAGCATTAAAAAATTGCTGGCCTGAGCGCCGGCGTAAGAGTGAGCGGCAGGGCAGGGGTATTTTGCCACGCCGCTCATAACGTTATGCAGAAATTATTCATAACGTGAATGTTATAACGATTGTAAAGAAACGTATGGCTTCGGAGACTTCTGGTAGTTTGCCTCTGGCCTCTGTGGTGCAATGGTCGGAGTAGCGGCAATAATGCTTTGTGAATAGTCACTTAGTGCGACAATTCCTAAAGCGCAGGGAAAGCGGTCAACGTCAGCCAAAAATAAAACTTGACTGCGATCATGTTTCCGCTTTAAACATCTCACTTGCATGCATAAAAATGTGAAATGAATTGGCATGCGAGCTGGTACAGACATTACGGATAATCCCTGAGCACGGCAGTGGACATCATCGAAGGATCACAGGTATATGAACTGGCAACTCATCTCATTTTTTGGCGATAGCACCGTTTTGCTGCCCAGCGCAGCGGCGCTGTTTATTGTCCTGATGCTGCGTAAAACGTCACGGTTGCTGGCGTGGCAGTGGAGTTTGCTGTTCGGCATCACCGGCGCCATCGTCTGCGCCTCCAAACTGGCCTTTATGGGCTGGGGGCTGGGTATTCGCGAGCTGGATTACACCGGCTTCAGCGGCCACTCAGCGCTTTCCGCGGCCTTCTGGCCTATCTTCCTGTGGCTGCTTAGTGCTCGTTTTTCCGCGGGTTTGCAAAAAGCAGCCGTCGCCACCGGCTATATTCTGGCCGCTGTGGTGGGGTATTCACGGTTGGTCATCCATGCGCATTCCGTCTCGGAAGTGATCGCTGGCCTGCTGCTCGGCGCTGTCGGCAGCGCTTTGTTCCTGTTGCTGCAAAAACGTACCACCCATTCGGAAAACGTGCGTATTTCCTGGGGGGGCGTCGCGTGCCTGGTGATGGTCCCGCTCATCCTGTTGCATAGCGGTAATAAAGCGCCGACTCAATCCCTGCTGGGGCAAATCGCCACTGCAGTAGGGCCGCTGGATAAACCTTTTACGCGTACCGATCTGCATAAGCAGGCCTGGTAATCGCCATTTGTTTTACAGGGGAAATTAAGTTTTCGCCGGTTAATTGGACAAATAAGAAAATAATCTACTATATGCCAGTCAAGGTGATGCTGCCAACTTACTGATTTAGTGTATGATGGTGTTTTTGAGGTGCTCCAGTGGCTTCTGTTTCTATCAGCTGTCCCTCCTGTTCAGCTACTGACGGGGTGGTGCGTAACGGCAAAAGCACCGCCGGACATCAGCGCTATCTCTGCTCTCACTGCCGTAAAACATGGCAACTGCAGTTCACTTACACCGCTTCTCAACCCGGTACGCACCAGAAAATCATTGATATGCCATGAATGGCGTTGGATGCCGGGCAACTGCCCGCATTATGGGCGTTGGCCTCAACACGATTTTACGTCACTTAAAAAACTCAGGCCGCAGTCGGTAACCTCGCGCATACAGCCGGGCAGTGACGTCATCGTCTGCGCGGAAATGGAC